>NZ_JBDYKL010000008.1:0-126190 GCF_040012415.1 Sanguibacter sp. 25GB23B1 | reverse complement strand
CCCCCCCCCCCCCCCCCCCCCCCCCCCCCCTCTTCCGTACTGTGGACTTCACCCGGCGGGCAGTCGGCAGGGGAGTACAGTGTTTTTCGTGCAAAGCGTCCAGCAGGTCACCCTGCTCCTTCTGTGCCGCGACGAGGCCTCCTAGGCCGGTCTCTCGTCGCGGTGGTTGGTGTGCCGGCACATGAAGGATCGCCCACCAGACCGGACACACGAAGGACCCGACAATGAACGCGCACAACGCCCCGCAGCAACCGTCGCCGATGCCGACGCGCAAGTACCAGCCCTACGGCCAGCAGTTCGCCGTCCAGCTGCCTGACCGCACATGGCCCGACAAGGTCATCACCACGGCTCCCCGGTGGTGCGCGGTGGACCTGCGGGACGGCAACCAGGCGCTCATCGAGCCGATGAACCCCGAGCGCAAGCTCCGGATGTTCGAGCTGCTCGTGTCCATGGGCTATAAGGAGATCGAGGTGGGCTTCCCGTCCGCCTCCCAGACGGACTTCGACTTCGTCCGCATGCTCATCGAGAAGGACCTCATCCCTGACGACGTCGTCATCCAGGTCCTCACGCAGTGCCGCGAGCACCTCATCGCACGCACGTACGACGCGATCCGTGGGTCCAAGCAGGCCATCGTCCACCTGTACAACTCCACGTCCACCCTCCAGCGCGAGGTCGTGTTCCGGACGGACGAGGACGGCATCGTCGACATCGCGCTCGAGGGCGCGAAGCTCTGCCGGAAGTTCGAGGAGACCGTCCCGGAGACGACCGTCTACTACGAGTACTCGCCCGAGTCCTACACCGGGACCGAGCTCGAGTTCGCCGTCCGCGTGTGCAACGAGGTGCTCGAGATCCTCGAGCCGACTCCCGAGCGCAAGGTCATCATCAACCTGCCGGCGACCGTCGAGATGGCGACGCCGAACGTCTACGCCGACTCGATCGAGTGGATGAATCGCCACCTGGCACACCGCGAGAACGTCATCATCTCTCTGCACCCGCACAACGACCGGGGGACCGCGGTCGCGGCGGCCGAGCTCGGGTACCAGGCCGGTGCGGACCGCATCGAGGGCTGTCTCTTCGGCAACGGTGAGCGGACCGGGAACGTCGACCTCGTGACCCTCGGCATGAACATGTTCAGTCAGGGCATCGACCCGGAGATCGACTTCTCCGACATCGATCACATCCGTCGCACGGCCGAGCACTGCAACCAGCTCTCGGTCCACGAGCGGCACCCGTACGCGGGCGACCTCGTCTTCACCGCCTTCTCGGGGTCGCACCAGGACGCGATCAAGAAGGGACTTGACGCGATGGACGCGCGTGCTGCCGAGGCCGGCACGAGCGTCGACGAGCTCGTCTGGGGGGTCCCTTACCTGCCGATCGACCCGCGTGACGTCGGCCGGAGCTACGAAGCGGTCATCCGCGTCAACTCGCAGTCCGGCAAGGGTGGGATCTCCTACCTGCTCAAGACCGAGCGTCACCTCGACCTGCCGCGCCGCCTGCAGATCGAGTTCTCGCGCGTCGTCCAGAGCGTCACCGACGCGGACGGACGTGAGGTCACGGGCGAGGACATCTGGCAGATCTTCGCGGACGAGTACCTTCCGGCTCCGGTCGACGGTCCCCTCGAGCCCTGGGGTCGTCTGTCCCTCCACGGTACGCGCGCGTCGAGCGTCGAGGGTGGGCTGGACACGCTCTCCGTCGATCTCGTCGACGGTGGCGTGCCCGTGACGCTCGAGGGCGCCGGCAACGGCCCGATCGCCGCGTTCGTCGATGCGGTCGCCCAGGTCGGCGTCGAGGTGCGCGTGCTCGACTACGCGGAGCACGCGCTGTCCGAGGGCGGCGACGCCAGCGCCGCGGCCTACGTCGAGTGCGCGGTCGGCGAAGAGGTCCTGTGGGGCGTCGGCATCGACCCGTCCATCATCACGGCGTCGCTCAAGGCCATCATCTCTGCGGTCAACCGCCAGGGTCGCTCCTCCGACTGACCAGAAGAGACGTCAGCCGAGCGGCACCGCCCGCACCACGGGGACGCAGCAGGCCCGGGCCACAGTACGTCGGTCCGGGCCTGCTGCGTTCTGTCCGCGCAATGGCGGACAATGGTGTGGTGGTCCTCTACCGAGACGAAGCCGTCGTGCTGCGTGCCCAGAAGCTGGGGGAGGCGGACCGGATCATCACCCTTCTCACGCGCGAGCACGGCAAGGTCCGCGCGGTGGCCAAGGGTGTGCGCCGGACGTCCTCCCGCTTCGGCGCGCGCCTCGAACCGTTCATGTTCGTCGAGATCCAGCTGCACGAGGGTCGCAACCTCGACATCGTCACGCAGGTCGAGACGGTCGGTGCCTACGCGCGGTCCATCTGCGAGGACTATGGCCTGTACACCGCCGGCGCGGCGATGCTCGAGACCGCCGACCGTCTCGTCGAGGCGGAACGGGAGCCCAGCGTCCAGCAGTTCTGGTTGCTCGCAGGCGCGGTCCGCGCGCTCGCCGAGCGCGCGCACGCCCCGGGTCTCGTGCTCGACTCGTACCTGCTGCGCGCGCTGGCCGTCGCCGGGTGGTCCCCGACGTTCACCTCGTGCGCGCGGTGCGGTGAGCCCGGCCCGCACAGGGCCTTCTCCGTGGCGCAGGGCGGGACGGTCTGCGCCCGCTGCCGGCCCCCCGGCGCGACGGCGCCGGCGCCGGAGACGATCGCGCTCCTCGCCGCGCTGCTCAGCGGTGAGTGGGCCAGCGCGGACGCATCCGACGAGCGCTGCCGCCGCGAGGCCAACGGCCTCGTCGCGGCCTACAGCCAGTACCACCTGGAACGGACCCTGCGCTCCTTGCGCATGGTCGACCGGACACCCCGCACCGTGGACGAGAGGAACGTCGCTGATGGCGCGCGATCGTAAGGAGCTCTACTCACGGACCCGTCAGGGCCCGCCGGTCCCTCCGCCACCACACCCGTCCGGTGCGGTCGTCCCGGCGATCCCGCTCGAGTTCGTGCCCAAGCACGTCGCGATCGTCATGGACGGCAACGGGCGGTGGGCGAACGCTCGGGGCCTGCCGCGCACGGAGGGCCACAAGGCGGGGGAGGCAGCGCTGCTCGACGTCCTCGCCGGCGCGATCGAGATCGGGGTCAAGCACGTCTCGGCGTAC
Organism: Sanguibacter sp. 25GB23B1; assembly: GCF_040012415.1. NCBI lineage: Bacteria > Bacillati > Actinomycetota > Actinomycetes > Micrococcales > Sanguibacteraceae > Sanguibacter > Sanguibacter sp. 25GB23B1. The sequence goes on along the minus strand of NZ_JBDYKL010000008.1, from coordinate 123,071 downwards.
GCCTTCTCGACCGAGAACTGGAAGCGGTCGCCCGAGGAGGTGCGCTTCCTCATGAAGTTCAACCGCGAGGTGATCCGGCGCCAGCGCGAGTCGATGGACGCGTGGGGGGTGCGGATCCGGTGGTCCGGGCGCAGGCCCAAGCTGTGGCGCTCGGTCATCAAGGAGCTCGAGGCCGCGGAGGCGATGACGGCGGCGAACGACACGTGCACGCTGACGATGTGCGTCAACTACGGGGGACGCGCCGAGATCGCCGACGCGGCCAGGTCGATCGCCCGGGAGGTAGCAGCCGGGCGTCTCGACCCGGAGAAGGTCGACGAGAAGACCGTCGCGCGCTTCCTCGACGAGCCGGAGCTCCCCGACGTCGACCTGTTCATCCGGTCGTCCGGCGAGCAGCGGACGTCGAACTTCATGCTGTGGCAGTCGGCCTACGCCGAGCTCGTCTTCCTGCCGGAGCCGTGGCCGGAGGTCGACCGACGGAGCCTGTGGCGCGCCGTCGAGGAGTACGCGAGCCGGGACCGGCGCTACGGCGGAGCGGTCGACAAGACCTCGGGTGCCGCCGGCGCCTGACACAGTACCTGTGCGCCACGCCCGGCTCGGTCAGCCGTCTCCCGCCGACTGGCCGGGTGCCGTGTCTGGTGCCGCTGACGGCAGCCGTCGCCGAGCGGCCCGGCGGCGTGACACGACGACGAGCGCGGCCGCACCGACGAGCAGGGACGCGAGCGCCGCGATGCCCCAGGGCGAGCCTGCAGCGGCGGCCAGGGCCGCCTCCCAGGCTGCCCAGCCGACCGTCGCGTAGATCGTCGCGTGGACGAGGCAGCCGAGGAGCATCGCCGGCAGGTACCGCCGGAACGGCATCTGGGTCAGTCCGGCCGCTCCGTTGACGACCGTCTTGAAGCCGACCGTGAAGAAGCTCAGCGGGACCGCGACGACACCCCACCGGTTGAGGGTGGCGATCCCGCGCGCGGCGGAGGGGCTCTGTGCCCAGGCGCGTGCCCGGACGAGGACGGGGTGCGTCCGGTCCGGACGTCCGACGGCCTGCGTCACCACGAGCCGCGCGAGCCAGTAGGTCGCCTGGGTCCGGGTGGTGACGACCGCGAAGAAGAAGCAGAAGATCGCGACGAAGGGCGCGCCGTCCAGATCGGGCATGGACGCTACTGCGCGGACGTGCAGGCGGAGCAGGTGCCGAAGAGCTCGATCGTGTGCTCGATGTCGCTGAAGCCGTGCTGCGACCCGACGAGGGCCGCCCAGGACTCGACCGTGGGACCGTCGATCTCGACGGTGGCACCGCACGAGCGGCACACGAGGTGGTGGTGGTGCTCGGTGCGGGCGCAGCGACGGTAGAGGTTCTCGCCCTCGATCGTCTGGAGGATGTCGACCTCGCCGCCGTCGGCGAGGTTCTGCAGCGTCCGGTACACGGTCGCGAGGCCGGTGCTCTCACCGCGCGCGCGGAGGAGCTCGTGCAGCTGCTGGGCGCTGCGGAAGTCCGCGACGGAGTCGAGGAGGTCCGTGATCGCAGCGCGCTGCTTCGTCATTCGTTGCACGGTGCGGCTCCTTCGGTGATCGAGACGTCGTCCAGCATATCCGGGTGCGGGTCGCGCGACTCCTCGCGTCGGCGTGCGACGAGCGGGCGCACGGCGGCGACGACGAGGTAGCAGGCGAGGGCGAGGATGACGATCGTCGCGCCGGGCGACTGGGGCAGCCAGTACGTGATCGAGAGGCCGACGACGCACACGGCGACCCCGATCGTCACGGCGACGGCCATGGTGCGCCGGAACGAGGTGGTGACGAGCTGGGCGACCGCGACGGGCACGATCATCAGCGCACTGACGAGCAGGAGCCCGACGACGCGCATCGAGACGGTCACGGTGAGCGCGGCGACGACGGCGATGGCGATGTTCAGGCCACGCACCGGGAGGCCGGAGGCGCGGGCGAACTCCTCGTCGTGCGACACGGCGAAGAGTGCAGCACGCAGCCCGACTCCGACGACGAGGATGACGGCGCCGAGCGCGACCGTGAGGACGAGGTCGCTCGGGGACACGGTCGAGATCGAGCCGAAGAGGTAGGCCATGAGGTTGGCGTTCGTGCCGCCCGCGAGACCGATGAGCAGGACGCCGCCGGCGATGCCGCCGTAGAACAGCAGGGCGAGCGCGACGTCACCGCTCGTGCGGCCTTTCTCGCGGACCATCTCGATGGTGACGGCGCCGATGACGGCGGCCACGATCGCACCGGGGACGGCGAGGGCGTCGTTCTCGACGAGGCCCATGGCGGAACCTGCGAGCCAGCCCATGGCCACACCGGTCAGCGCGACGTGGCCGATCCCGTCGCCGAGGAGTGCCAGCCGTCGCTGGACGAGGTACGTGCCGATGACGGGTGCTGTGAGGCCCACGACGAGCGCCGCCAGGAGCGATCGCTGCATGAGCGGGTCCGTGAGCATCGCGAGGAGCTCGCTGGTCAGGGTGGTCATGAGCCGAAACCTGCGTCCTGGATGAGCGGTGACGCCTGGTCGTCCGTGCTCGCGTGGGGGTGGAGGTGGTCGTGCCCGGCGGCGGAGTGCTCTCCGGTGGGCGGCGGCGCTGCGCCGTCGTGGACCTTGCGCCCGTGCCGCAGGACGACGCTCCGGGTGATGAGCGGGGCGAGCGAGCCGAGCTCGTGGAGCACGACGAGGACGGTCGTGCCCAGGGAGGCGAGGCTCGAGAGGGTTGCGGCGAAGGTCTCCTGGCTGGGGTGGTCCACGCCGGCGACGGGCTCGTCGAGGACGAGGAGCCGCGGCTGACGGACGAGGGCGCGCGCGATGAGGACGCGCTGCTGCTGGCCTCCCGAGAGCTCGTTGACGGACCGGTCGGCCCGGTCCGCGAGGCCCACCTGGTCGAGCGCGTCCATGGTGCGTGCCCACCAGTCGCGGGGGGTGCGGATCCGGCGGCCGTAGAGGAGCCCCGAGGACACGACCTCGGCGGCCGTCGACGGGACACCGGTGCCGGCGCTCACGCGCTGCGGGACGTAGCCGACGTCCTTCCAGGGGACCTGGCGACCGAGCGGCTTGCCGTAGAGGGCCACCGTCCCTGCGCTGCTGGGCAGGATCCCGACGAGGGTGCGCACGAGGGTCGACTTGCCCGACCCGTTCGCGCCGAGCAGCGCGACGACCTCGCCGTCGTGGACGGTGAGGTCGATACCGCGCAGGATGTGGCTCGTCCCGAGCGTGACGTGGAGGCCGTGCGCCTCGACGACGGGGTCGCCGGTCCCGACCGGGGGGATGGTGGTCACGCGCATCCTTGTCCGGCGCGCAGCACATCGAGGTTGGTGAGCATGACAGAACGGTAGTCCGTCTCGGGGTCGGTGAGCCCTTCGAGCGGGTCGAGCACGGCGGTCGCCACGCCGAGGTCGGCGGCGAGGGTGTCGGTGACCTTGGAGCTCACGAGGCTCTCGAGGTAGATGGTGCTCACGCCGTTCTCCTCGATGACGTCGGAGACCTCGCGCAGGCGTGCCGGCGACGGTTCCGTCTCGGGGTCGATGCCGGCGATCCCGACGAGCTCGAAGCCGTAGCGATCGGCGAGGTAGCCGAACGCCTCGTGGGACGTGACGACCACCCGGTCGGTGCACTGGGCGAGACCGTCCGTGAGCTGGGTATCGAGGTCGGTCAGCGAGGCGACGAGCTCGTCGGCCCGCTCGGCGTAGGTGTCCGCGTTCTCGGGGTCGACGGCGGCGAGCTCGGCCTCGACGTCCGCCGCGACGGCTGCCAGTCGTGTCGGGTCGAGCCAGAAGTGCGGGTCGAGGCTGCCGTGGTCGTGCTCGGCGTGCTCCTCGTCGGTCTCGTCGGCGTGCTCGTCATCCGCGTGCTCGTCGTCGCCGTGCGACTCGAGGTCCGCGGCTGCGGCAGCGTCGACCACGTGCTCGGGCTCGCGTGCCGCGATCGCGTCGTCGACGGCGGGCTGGAAGTCGGAGAGGTAGACGACGAGGTCGGCGTCGCCGACGGAGCGCGCGTGGGCGGGGGAGAGCTCGAGGTCGTGGGGCTCGGCGCCGGCCGGGGTGAGGGACGTGACGTTCACGAGGTCGCCGCCGATCTGCTCGGTGACGTACTGGAGCGGGTAGAACGATGCGAGCACCTGGACGCGGTCGTCGTCGCTCGTCGCGGCCCCGCACCCGGCCAGTGCTGTGCCGAGGAGGAGCGTGCTGGCGGCGAGGGCGGTGCGACGTCGGGCGAGAGCGCTATCGAACATGAGCATCATTCTCAGTTATGTGGGTGCCCCGTGTCAAAACACCGGCCCGTGAGAGTCCTTGTAACCTAGGACGTTGGCGCGCTCGCGCCGTTCGTCTGCCCCACGAGCCACGTGCGGGCACTGATGCACCTGGAGTGATCACTGTGGCCACAGCGCCCTCTCGTCTCGATTCCGCCGTCTCCCTCGCGAAGCGTCGCGGCTTCGTGTTCCAGTCCGGAGAGATCTACGGAGGTTCGCGGTCCGCGTGGGACTACGGGCCCCTCGGTGTCGAGCTCAAGGAGAACATCAAGCGCCAGTGGTGGCGGACGATGGTCCAGAGCCGCGACGACGTCGTCGGCCTCGACTCCGCAGTCATCCTCCCGCGCCAGGTGTGGATCGCCTCCGGGCACGTCGGCGTCTTCACCGACCCGCTCACCGAGTGCCTCTCCTGCCACAAGCGGTTCCGCGAGGACCAGATGCTCGAGGAGTTCGAGGAGAAGAAGGGACGCGCCCCCGAGAACGGCCTCGCCGACATCGCGTGCGCCAACTGCGGCACCCGCGGTCAGTGGACCGAGCCGCGCGACTTCAACATGATGCTCAAGACGCACCTCGGCCCCGTCGAGGACGAGTCCGGCCTGCACTACCTGCGCCCCGAGACCGCCCAGGGCATCTTCGTGAACTTTGCCAACGTCCTCGGCGCGAGCCGCAAGAAGCCGCCGTTCGGCATCGGCCAGATCGGCAAGTCCTTCCGCAACGAGATCACGCCCGGGAACTTCATCTTCCGCACGCGCGAGTTCGAGCAGATGGAGATGGAGTTCTTCGTCGAGCCCGGCACGGACGAGGAGTGGCACCAGTACTGGATCGACGCCCGGACCGCCTGGTACACCGACCTCGGGATCTCGGCAGACAACCTGCGCCACTACGAGCACCCGAAGGAGAAGCTCTCCCACTACTCCACGCGTACCGTCGACATCGAGTACCGCTTCGGCTTCACCGGGAGCGAGTGGGGCGAGCTCGAGGGCATCGCGAACCGCACCGACTTCGACCTCAAGACGCACTCGGAGGTCTCCGGCAAGGACCTCTCGTACTTCGACCAGGGGAAGAACGAGCGCTGGGTCCCGTACGTCATCGAGCCTGCGGCCGGCCTGACCCGCTCTCTCATGGCGTTCCTCGTCGAGGCGTACACCGAGGACGAGGCGCCGAACGCGAAGGGCGGGGTCGACGTCCGCACGGTGCTCAAGCTCGACCCGCGCCTCGCGCCGATCAAGGCCGCGGTCCTCCCGCTGTCGCGCAACGAGCAGCTCTCGCCGAAGGCGCGCGACCTCGCAGCCGAGCTGCGCAAGAGCTGGAACGTCGACTTCGACGACGCCGGCGCGATCGGACGCCGCTACCGCCGCCAGGACGAGATCGGCACGCCGTTCTGCATCACGGTCGACTTCGACACCCTCGACGACCAGGCCGTGACGATCCGCCACCGTGACGACATGACGCAGGAGCGCGTCGCGCTCGACCAGGTCACCGCGTACCTCGGGGCGCGCCTCCTCGGCTGCTGAACCGGACGTGACGGGCCGTCTCCGACTGTGTGGTCGGGGACGGCCCGTCGTCGTCCTGCGGGCGGGCAGGTCGAAGGTGACGCGCTATCCCGCGCGCCCTGTGAGCGCAGAGGTGGTCGTCATCGTCGCGAACCCGCCGCCCTGGAGTGTCAGCGCGCTCGCCCGCATGATCTCGTCCGCCGTGAGCCGGACGTCGCCGATCCCTGGGACGGTCGTCGAGAGGTCGAACGTGCGGGTGGCGTCGAGAACCACCTCGACCTCGTACCCGAGGTTCCCGGCCATGCGAGCCGTCGTCTCGACGCACATGTTGGTCTGGATCCCGCAGAGCACGATCTCCTTGACGCCTCTCCCACGGAGCCAGGCGTCCAGGTCCGGCGAGCCGTAGAACGCCGAGTTGACGTGCTTGGAGACGAGGAGATCCGGCTCCGGATCCGTGAGGAACGCGCGCAACGCGTTGCCTGGACGGTCGCGGTGCAGCGGTGACGTCCGCTCTCGCGAGTCGTGCCGGACCACGACGACCGGTCGGGCCGTCGTCCGCCAGTGCGCGACCAGTGCCGCGACGTTCTCCTCGCAGGCAGGGTTGGTCGTCGGGCCCCAGTGATCGAGGTCGTCGAAGCCCACCTGCACGTCGACGACGACGAGGGCTGCGGCTGGTGTGGGAGCGGTGTGGTCCATGGGCTCCATCCAACGCGGCGTGGACCGTCGGCGACAGTGGCGCGCATGACGGGTATCGATAAGATCGCGCCATGAGGATCAGGTCATGAGGATCGCGATGCTCGTGCTGCCGGGGATGCGGTCGTTCGATGTCGTCGCCGCGATGGAGGTGCTTGCAGACGACCGGCAGGACCGCGGCGTCCCGCGCAACGACGTGGTCGTCTGCTCCCCTGCGGAGCGTGTTGTGCTCGAGCACGGTCTGAGCCTCCGTGCGGACGCGCGGACGGAGGGGCTCGTCGGCGCGGACCTCGTCGTCGTCCCAGGGTTCCAGGACGTCGCGACACTCGTGCGCGGGGGATGGGCGGCCGCAGGCCTCTCCGAGTCCGTCGACGCACTCCGTGCGGCGTCCGCGAGCGGCAGCGCCGTCGCGTCGCTGTGCACCGGTGCCTTCCTCGTCGCGGCGGCCGGGTTGTTCGACGGTGCCCGTGCGACGACGCACTGGCGATTCTGTGCACTGCTCCAGGCAGACCACCCTGCGATCCGCGTCGAGGAGAACGTCCTCTACACGCACGACCCCGACCGTCGGGTCTGGAGCTCGGCCGGGGTCGCCGCGGGGATCGACCTCTGCCTGGCCGTGGTGGCCCACGAGCAGGGTGCCGCGGCGGCCGCGACGATCGCCCGGTCCATGGTGCTCCCGGCCGCGCGGTCCGGAGGCCAGGCGCAGTTCGTCCCGCCGCGCTCCCGGGACGGGGAAGGCTTCGATGCCGGGCTCATGGTCCTCACCGACCGCGTCCGAGCGGATCTCGGGCGGCCGTGGAGTCTCGCCGAGATGGCGAGCGTGGTGACGGTCTCGCCCCGGACCCTCCAGCGGACCTTCCGCGCCGCGCTCGGGTGCTCGCCCTCGCAGTGGCTCGTCGAGACTCGCGTCACCGCCGCTCGCGAGCTCCTCGAGTCCACGCCGCTGAGCGTGGTGGAGGTGGCCCGGAGGGTCGGGCTGTCCACGGACGACGGGCTCCGCAAGCACTTCCAGCGGCGCCTCGGTGTCTCCCCGAGCGCGTACCGGGGCTCCTTCGGCCGCAGTGGGATACTGGAGGCATGACCATCCCCACCCTCGTCGACGGCACGGGCGCGCCCACGGACAGGACCGAGACTCCCACGGTCGGCGCCCCGACGCTCCCGCCGCTGCAGATCGGTCCGCACACCATCCGGACCCCGGTGGTGCTCGCGCCGATGGCCGGCGTGACGAACACGGCGTTCCGCAGGCTCTGCCGCGAGCACGGCCCGGACGGCCTGTACGTCGCCGAGATGGTGACGTCACGGGCGATCGTCGAGCGCAACGTCGAGGCCCTGCGCATCGTCACCTTCGACGAGGGCGAGTCCCCACGCTCCGCCCAGGTGTACGGCGTCGACCCCGCGACCGTGGCGGCCGCCGTCCGGATCATCGCCGGCGAGGACCGCGCCGACCACATCGACCTCAACTTCGGGTGCCCCGTCCCCAAGGTGACGAAGAAGGGCGGCGGAGCCGTCCTGCCGTGGAAGCGCGAGCTCTTCACGCGCATCGTCCACGCCGCCGTCGAGGCTGCTGCACCCCACGGCGTCCCGGTCACCGTGAAGATGCGCAAGGGCATCGACGCGGACCACCTCACCTACCTCGACGCCGGGCTCATCGCCGAGCAGGCCGGCGTCGCGGCCGTCGCGCTGCACGCGCGCACGGCCGCCGACTACTACTCCGGCACGGCCGACTGGTCGGCGATCCGCCGGCTCAAGGAGACCGTCACGAGCATCCCGGTGCTCGGCAACGGTGACATCTGGTCCGCCGAGGACGCCCTGGAGATGGTCCGCCAGACGGGTTGCGACGGCGTCGTCGTCGGACGCGGGTGCCAGGGCAGGCCGTGGATCTTCGCCGACCTCGCCGCCGCGTTCAACGGGTCGGACGAGCGCATCAAGCCTGGTCTGGCAGTGGTAGCCGAGACGATCTACCGGCACGGCGAGCTCATGGCCGAGTTCTTCGAGGACGAGGACAAGGGGACCCGTGACCTCCGCAAGCACATGGCCTGGTACCTCAAGGGCTACGCCGTCGGCGGCGACGCCCGGCGCGGCCTCGCGCTCGTCTCGTCCCTCGCCGAGCTGCGCGAGCGTCTCGACGCCCTCGACCTCGACCAGCCCTACCCGGGCAAGGACGCCGAGGGCCAACGCGGACGGCAGGGTACGCCCAAGCAGCCCCACGTCCCCTACGGCTGGCTCGACTCCCGCGAGCTGAGCGACGAGCACCGGGCCAAGCTCCTCGAGGCAGAGCTCAGCGTCTCCGGAGGCTGAGCGTTCTCGAGGCCGACGGTCCGCGGAGACCGGGCGCCTCGCCTCAGACCCGGGCGCCAGCGCGCGCCAGCACCGCTCGGACCGTGTCCAGCACGCTGTCGCACAGACGGACCTCCCCGGCGGCGTGCGCGTCGAGCAGGAGGTGCGCGTCCTGCGGCGAGCGCTCGCGGAACCATCGCCCCACCGTCACGCCGTGCTCGGGGCGCGCGAGCACGGCGATCGTGTCGCCCGCCTGGATCTCACCGGCGCGCAGGACGCGCAGGTAGCACCCGACGAGGCCCGCGTCGCTGAAGCGCCTGACCCACCGCTCCTCCTGGAGATAGCGGCCGAACGTCGCGCACGGGATGCGTGGGCCGGTCACCTCGACCTCGACGCTCGTGCCGATGCGCCACCGCTCACCGATGACGGCGCCGGTGGTCGCGAGACCGCGGGTGCGCAGGTTCTCGCCGAACAGACCGGGAGGCACGTCCCTCCCGAGCTCGGTGGCCCAGTGCGCGGCGTCCTCGTCGGCGTAGGCGTAGAGCGCCTGGTCCTCGCCGCCGTGGAACCGGCGGTCGGCCTGGACGTCGCCGCGCAGACCGAGCGGACCGACGGCGACCGGTCCCTCGACAGGGCGCTTGTCGATGGCAGTGATGCCGACGGGGCCGGGGTCCTCGCGCAAGGCGTGCACGCGGCACACGGCGAGAAGTCGTGCGGTGCTGTCGGGTGTCGTCTCCGGTGCCATGGACACATCATGCCAAGGGGAGCCTCGCCCGACAGAGCCGGGACGTCGGAGCTGCGCCGGTCAGCCGGTGCGACGGACCGTGACCGTCTCCGCGAGCGTCCGCGCCCCGGCGAGCGTGGCCTGGGGTGCCCCGAGATCGGCGCTCGTGACGGAGATCGCCCCCGTCGCGGCCGCGAGCCGGAGCGCCGCGAGCACGTCGAGACCGTCGAGGTGGCCGCGCAGGAGCCCGGCGAAGAAGGCGTCGCCCGCGCCGTCGGCGCCGACGACCGGCCCGGCATCGGCGGTCCCGACCTCGATCCATCCGTCGCGGTCGAGGGCGAGTGCGCCGCGCGCGCCGCGCGTGCACACGGCGAGCTGCGCGCCCCGCTCGACCCTGTCGCGGAGATAGGCGCGTGGGTCTGCGAGGCGCGCCTCGCTCACGAGGACGACGGCGGCGCCGTCGCGGAACGGCCCCTGGAAGTCCTGGATGCCGTCGTCGTCGTGGAGGTCGCACCAGACGGGGATGCTCGCTGTGTGGGCACGAGCGAAGAACTGCAGGCTGTGCACCGCGAGGTCGAGCACGGCGACGTCCGCAGCGAGGAGGCCGTCGTGGGACTCGCGGGGGAGGTTCGCACCACGCCCCATGGCGGGCAGCTCGAGGTAGACCGACACCCTCGAGCCGTCCGCAGCGAGAAGGTTGACGTGGCGCTCCGTCCTCCCGTCGCGACACACCTCGTCGAGCAGCGTGATGCGCGGGTGCGCGAGCGCGGCCCGGACCTTGTCTCCGTTCTCGTCGTTCCCGAGGAGGGTCCGCAGCGTGACGTCCACGTCGAGCGCGGCAAGGCTGACCGCCTTGCCGGCGGACGTGCCCCCGAGCCCGTCGGCGTACCGGTCCGCGAAGACGGTGGCGCTGACGGGCTCGGGGAGAGCGTCGAGGCCCACGGTCGTGTTCCACGACGCGGGGCCGTTGACGAAGACGGCCATGCTTACAGCTGGACCCAGACCGTCGTGTCCTGCGGCACTCGCACCGAGTCGTCCACAGCGTCCCCGAGCAGCGGGCCGCTCGCGATGAGCACCGTCGACCCGGTCGGGAGCGCGATCGGCTGCGCCGCGAAGCTCGTGAGGACGAGGACGTCACGGTTGACGAAGGCCAGCACGTCGGGCGAGGTGGAGACCTCGTCGACCCAGGCGAGGGAGCCGAGGCCGAGGTCGTGCTCCTTGCGCAGCGCGAGGGCGTCGCGGTACATGGCGAAGGTCGAACCCTCGGTGCTCCGCTGGACGTCCGCAGCGCTCGCGCGGTACGTGTCGGGCTGGGGCAACCAGGTGGCACCGGTGGGGCTGAAGCCGTACCCGGGGGCGTCGGCCTTCCAGGGCAGGGGCACGCGGCAGCCGTCGCGGCCGGCCTCGGTGTAGCCGGAGCGCCACCAGGCCGGGTCCTGGCGCAGGTCGTCGTCGAGGTCGGTGTGCTCGGGCAGGCCGAGCTCTTCGCCCTGGTAGACGTAGGCCGATCCTGGGAGCCCGAGCATCTGCAGCGTCGCGGCGCGGGCACGGCGCAGGCCGAGCTCGGCGTCGGGCTGCGGGTCGGTCTTGCCGATCCCGTTGGGACGCACGGCACCGCCTGTGAGCCCCATGCGGGACGCGTGCCGGACGACGTCGTGGTTGGAGAGCACCCACGTCGTGGGCGCGCCCACGTCGTCCGACGCCACCAGCGAGGCGGTGACGACCGAGCGCAGCGCCGCAGCGTCCCATGCGGTCGTGAGGAAGGAGAAGTTGAAGGCCTGGTGCATCTCGTCGCTGCGGACGTAGCGGGCGAGGCGGCTCAACGGCTCGACCCACGCCTCGGCGACGAGCGCGCGGTCGCCGTCGTACTCGGCGAGGACCGTGTGCCAGGCGCGATAGATGTCGTGGACACCCTCCTGGTCGAACATCGGGCCGCTGTTGCCGGCACCGGTGGACCCGTCCTCGGCGGGCTGGTGCGCCTCCTCGGTGGTGCCTTCGACCATGGAGACCTCGCCGTCCCAGTCCGGGAGGCCGGGTGCCTTGACCATCCCGTGCGCGACGTCGATGCGGAAGCCGTCGACTCCGCGGTCGAGCCAGAACCGCAGGACGTCCTCGAACTCGGCGCGCACCTCGGGGTGGTTCCAGTCGAGGTCGGGCTGCGTGGTGTCGAACATGTGCAGGTACCACTGGCCGTCGGCGACGCCGTCGACGGCCGCGGCGGCGCGCTCGCTGACGCGCGTCCAGGCGGGACCGCCGAAGATCGACTTCCAGTTGTTCGGGGGGAGCTCGCCGTGCTCGCCCGTGCCCTCGCGGAAGAGGTAGCGGGCGCGCTCGGGGCTGTCCGGGCCGGCGGCGAGGGCGGCCTTGAACCAGTCGTGGTCGTCCGAGGTGTGGTTGGGCACGAGGTCGACGATGACGCGCAGGCCGACGTCGTGGGCGCGCTCGAGGAGGGTCTCGAAGTCGGCGAGGGTGCCGAAGAGGGGGTCGACGTCGCGGTAGTCGGCGACGTCGTAGCCGGCGTCGGCCTGGGGCGACCGGTAGAACGGCGAGAGCCAGACCGCGTCGACGCCGAGCGCGGTGAGGTGCTCGAGGCGCGAGGTGATGCCGGGGATGTCGCCGATGCCGTCGCCGTCGCCGTCCGCGAAGGAGCGGGGGTAGACCTGGTAGATGACGGCGCTGCGCCACCACTCGCGTGCGGCGTCGCTGGCCGCGTGGAGGAGCGTGGCTCCCGTGGAGGTCAACGCGAGGGTTGCCTCGTCGGTGCTGGTCGAATCGATACGAGTCACGACGACGGTTTCCTTGTCAGTGGTTGCGGGTGGAGTGCTGGTCTGGGGTGAGAGGGGGCTTCAGGTCGACAGGCTGGCGCGCTGCTCGGCGTGGGCACGCATGTCGGGGGAGGCCCCGGTCGAGTTGCGGACGATGAGCTCGGGGTGGAAGAGGAGCTCGCTGCGCGGCGCCGAGGTGCCGTTGATGACGGAGAGCAGCGCGCTGATCGCGGCGTGGCTCATCGCCGAGACGGGCTGGCGGACGGTCGTCAGGGGCGGGTCCGTGAACGCGATGAGCGGCGAGTCGTCGTACCCGACGACCGAGAGGTCGTGCGGGACGGCCAGCCGGCGCTGGTGCGCGGCGCGGACGACGCCGAGGGCCATGAGGTCCGAGCCGCAGATGATGGCGGTGTGCCCGGAGTCGATGAGGTCGCCGCCGGCGGCCTGGCCGCCCTCGACGGTGAACAGGGACGTCGCGACGTGCGGGCTGGCGTCGTCGATCCCGAGGTGACGCGAGAGCGCGTCGCTGAAGCCCTCGAGCTTGCGGCGCGCGGTGATGAAGCGGTCCGGCCCGGTCGCGAGGCCGATCGTGCGGTGACCCAGGGAGACGAGGTGTCGGACGGAGAGCTCCATCGCTGCCATGTCGTCCGCAGAGATGAACGGAGCGTCGATCTCGGGGGCGTAGCCGTTGATGAAGACGAGCGGGACGCCGCGGTTGCGCAGCTGCTCGTAGCGGGCTCGGCTGGCCTGGGTGTCGGCGTGGAGGCCGGAGATGAAGAGGATGCCGTCGATCGAGTGGTCGAGGAGCATCTCGATGTACTCGTCCTCGGTGGTCCCGCCGGGGGACTGTGTGCACAGGAGCGGGGTGTAGCCGCGCTGGGAGAGCATGCTCTCGATCGTCTGCGCGAAGGCGGGGAAGACGGGGTTGGTCAGCTCGGGGACGATGAGCCCGACGAGGCCGGCGGACCGGTTGCGGAGCTTCTCGGGTCGCTCGTAGCCGAGGACGTCGAGTGCCGCGAGCACGGCCTGTCGTGTCTCGGAGGCGACGCCGACCTTGCCGTTGAGGACGCGCGAGACGGTCGCGGTGCTCACTCCGGCCTGCTTGGCGAGGTCGGTGAGGCGGGTCTTGGGGCCCGGTGCTGGTCCTGGTGTCGGGGGAGCAGTCAGGGACACACCAGACCTCCTTGTCGTGAGTCAGCGCCTCGCGAGGGCTGAGCGTGGTCGAGCGATCGTTGCAACGGCTTGCAACGGGCTGCCGGCGAGTCACGATACCCCAGCACCGCGGGAACCCGGGAAATACTGGCACATGTTGTGGCTTCTTGCGTCCACGGGCCAATCGTTGCATGAAAGTTACTGCAACGACTTGCAAGGCTGACGGGTCAGCGGCTAGCGTCCAGAGCATCAGGGCCAACGGCGGTGGAATGCACCGGCGTGGCCGGAAGCACCCTCATCCCTTGGAGACTCAGATGCGACGGAGCATCCTTCTTACCGGTCTGCTGGCCACGAGCCTCACCCTCGCCGCGTGCGGGTCGAGCGACGACAGCACCGATGACGCAGGCACAGACACCACCGCAGGAGACAGCGGCGCCCTCACCATCTGGGTCGACGACACCCGCGAGGCCGCCGTCGCATCAGCGGCCGAAGCCTTCACCGAGGACACCGGGGTCGAGGTCGACCTCGTCCAGAAGAACTTCGACGACATCCGCCCCGACTTCCTCGCCCAGGTCCCCACCGGCGAAGGCCCCGACATCACCGTCGGAGCCCACGACTGGCTCGGCGAGCTCGTCAACAACGGTGTGGTCGCCCCGATCGAGATCGGGGAGAAGGCCGGCGAGTTCGACGACGTCGCGCTCCAGGTCTACACGCTCGACGGCCAGCTCTACGGCCTGCCGTACGCCGTCGAGAACCTCGCACTCATCCGGAACACCGCCCTCGCCCCCGAGGCGCCTGCGACGTGGGCTGACATGGTCGCCGCAGGCCAGGCCGCAGGGACCACGTTCCCGGTGCTCGTCCAGAGCAACGGCGAGGCCGGGGACCCGTACACCCACTACCCGATGCAGACGTCCTTCGGCTCGACGGTCTTCGCCCAGGACGCGGACGGCCTGTACACCACCGAGCTCACGCTCGGCGGTCCGGAGGGTCAGGCGTACGCCGCGTGGCTCGCCGAGCAGGGCGCCGCAGGCATCCTGGACATCGACACGACGTACGACATCGTCGTCGAGGAGTTCAAGAACGGGAACTCGCCCTTCATCATCGGCGGCCCGTGGATGGTTGCGTCCTTCGAGGGCATGGAGCTCGCGATCGACCCCGTCCCGTCGGCCGGTGGCCTGCCCTCGCAGCCGTTCATGGGAGCGCCCGGCTTCTACGTGAACGCCCAGAGCGAGAACCAGCTCCTCGCCAACGAGTTCCTCATCGACTACATGTCCACCACCGAGGCGCAGGTCGCGCTCTACGAGGCGGGCGACCGTCTCCCGGCGCTCACCGCCGCGGCCGACCAGGTCGCTGCGACCGACCCGATCGTCGCCGGCTTCCGCGACGCTGCTGCCGACGCCGTCCCGGCACCGTCCATCCCCGAGATGGCATCGGTGTGGACGTTCTGGGGCAACACCGAGGCCGCGATCGTCTCAGGCAAGGCCGCACCGGCCGAGGCCTGGGACAAGATGGTCGCCGACATCCAGGGCGCGATCGACGCGACGTCCTGACCCACGCACGACCGACGTGGCCCGTCCCTCCCCGGGGCGGGCCACGCCGCGGGGCCGTCACACCGATGTGACCGCCCGAACCGATCGTCCCCGCCGCCGCCTCGTGTGCTGCGCGGTCCCGAGCACGTCGCACGGAGGAACAGATGAGCGCCCCCCACCAGCTGGACGAGGCCGAGGTGGACCGACCCAAGCGGTCCAGGTCGACGTGGATCTCCCACGCACAGGACTTCCGGCCCGGCTTCTTCGTGAAGCTCGCGATCATGGCCGTCCTCGACGCGCTCGGCGTCTATGTCGTCATCACCGCGTTCGCCGTGGGCTCGACGGTCATCGCGTGGAGCATGGTCGCCCTCCTGCTGGCGGCGAACATCGTGTACTTCACGAAGCGTGCGCTGCCCATGAAGTACCTGCTCCCCGGGCTCGCCTTCCTCTTCGTCTACCAGGTCTTCACCATCGGCTATACCGGCTACGTCGCGTTCACCAACTACGGCGACGGCCACAACGGGACCAAGGACCAGGCCGTCGAGGCGCTCCTCGCGCAGAACGAGAAGCGGGTCGAGGGTACCGACAGCTACCCCCTCGTGGTGGTCCGAGACGGTGACACGCTCGGCTTCGCCGTGATCGACGGTGACGACGTCCGGGTGGGAACCGCCGACGACCCGCTGGAGGTCGTCGACGGGGACGTCTCCGACGGCACGATCACGAGCGTTCCCGGATTCGACATCCTCGACCGGCAGGGTGTCCTCGCCGAGCAGACGGCCGTCGCCTCGCTCCGGGTCGCGTTCTCCGACGACCCGGAGAGCGGATCGATCCGCACCCAGGACGGTCGCAACGGCTACGTGTACGAGTCGATCCTCGCCTATGACGAGGACGCCGACACGATGACGAACGCCGAGACGGGCGTCGTCTACACCGTGAACGACTCCGGGCAGTTCGAGTCGGCCGACGGCGAGACGCTCAACGTCGGATGGCGCGTCTTCACCGGTCTCGACAACCTCAAGACCGCGTTCGGCGACGAGCGCTACTCCGTCCCGTTCCTCAAGGTCCTCGTGTGGACGTTCGTCTTCGCGATCGTCTCGGTCGCGGGCACCTTCTTCATCGGACTGTTCTTCGCGATCGTCCTCAACGACCCGCGCCTGCGGTACCGGCGCATCATGCGGTCGTTGCTCATCCTCCCGTACGCGTTCCCGGCCTTCATGTCCTTCCTCCTGTGGCGAGGCATGCTCAACACGAAGTACGGCTTCATCAACGAGACCTTCTTCGGCGGGATGGACATCAACTGGCTCGGCGACCCGACGCTCGCGCGCCTGGCCGTCCTCGGCGTCCAGATGTGGGTCGGCTTCCCCTACATGTTCCTCATCGCGACCGGCGCTCTCCAGTCGATCCCGGGGGAGACGATCGAGGCGGCGAAGATCGACGGCGCAGGTGCGCTGCGGATCTGGCGCTCGGTGACGATGCCGCTGCTCCTCATCGCCGTGACGCCGCTGCTCATCTCGTCCTTCGCGTTCAACTTCAACAACTTCAACATCATCGAGATGCTCACCGAGGGCGGGCCCATGTTCCGCGACGCGTCGGTGCCGATCGGCTCGACGGACATCCTCATCACGATGGTCTACTCCATCTCCGGGCTCGACGGTGGGGCGCCGAAGAACTACGGCCTCGCCAGCGCCCTCTCGATCATCATCTTCCTGATCGTCGCGACGATCTCGGTGATCAGCTTCAAGAAGTCGCGGACACTCGAGGAGATCAACTGACATGTCGACCACCACTGCATCTCAGAGCACCCTCCCCACCGACCGGGTCAAGGCCACCCGACGTCGCTGGTGGCGCGAGGTCGGCTGGCGCTACGTCGTGGGCGTCCTCGCGATCGCCTACGCCGGTTTCCCGATCCTGTACATCCTCTCGGCATCCGTCTCCGACGGCGGGACGCTCACGGGCTCGACGTCCCTGTTCACCTCCTTCTCCCTGGAGAACTTCGTCGCCCTCGGCGACACCCGGTTCTGGACGTGGACGGTCAACACCCTCGTCATCGGGACGATCACCGCGATCGGCACCGTCCTCATGGGGGCGGCAGCCGCCTACGCCTTCTCCCGCTTCCGCTTCACGGGCCGACGTCTCGGTCTCACGAGCCTTCTCGTCATCCAGATGTTCCCCCAGGTGCTCGCCTTCGTCGCGGTGTTCCTGCTGCTCCTCAGCCTCGGCGAGGTCGTCCCCGTCCTCGGCCTGAACTCGCGGCTGGCGCTCATCATGGTGTACCTCGGTGGCGCGCTCGGCGTGAACACGTTCCTCATGTACGGGTTCTTCAACACCATCCCGGCGGAGCTCGACGAGGCCGCGAAGATCGACGGCGCCACGCACGCCCAGATCTTCTGGACGATCATCCTGCGCCTCGTCGCGCCGATCCTCGCGGTCGTCGCGCTCCTGTCCTTCGTCGGGACGTTCTCGGACTTCCTCCTCGCCAAGCTCATCCTGCAGTCGGAGCAGAACTGGACCCTCGCCGTCGGTCTCTACCAGTGGGTCTCGGACCAGCTCTCCGCCAACTGGGGCATCTTCGCGGCAGGCGCAGTCATCAGCGCGATCCCGGTCGTGGCGCTCTTCATCTTCCTGCAGAAGTACATCGTCTCGGGCCTCACCGCCGGGGCCGTCAAGGGATGACGGTTCGGCACCACACCGATGCCGAGCCCGCCGGGACGGGTGCGGGTCACCTGCTCGCCGACCCGCACCACGACGGCTCCGACCTCTACGTGAGCCGGCAGACGCCTCGGCTGGGGGACCGCGTCACCGTCCGGGTGCGCGTCCCGGTGGAGCTCGACGAGCGTGGGGTCCACGTGCGGGTGGTGCGCGACGGCGAGCCGCGCACTGCTCCAGCCCGTCTCTCCGAGACGACGAGCACGGACCGCTGGTACGAGGCGGACGTCCTCGTGCACAACCCGGTGACGAGCTACCGCTTCCTCATCGACCTGCCGAGTGGCTACCGCTGGCTCACCGGTCGCGGGCTCGTCGACCGTGACGTCCCCGACTCGGCAGACTTCCGGCTGACCGTCTTCGAGCCCGCACCCGCGTGGATGTCCGGCTCCGTCGTCTACCAGGTCTTCCCCGACCGCTTCGCCCGGGGGAGCCCCGAGCCCCGGCTCCCGGGATGGGCGCACGCGGCCGGCTGGGACGACGAGCCGCTCGCCTCCGGCCCGGGAGTGGGCACCCAGCTCTACGGCGGCGACCTCGCCGGCGTCGAGGCTCACCTCGACCACCTCGTCGGGCTCGGCGTCGGGACGCTCTATCTCACGCCGGTCTTCCCGGCGCGCTCGAACCACCGCTACGACGCGACGAGCTTCGACATCGTCGACCCGCTGCTCGGCGGAGACGCGGCGCTCGCCGCGCTCTCCCGAGCCGTTCACGAGCGTGGCATGCGCATCATCGGCGACCTCACGACGAACCACACCGGAGCCGGCCACGAGTGGTTCGTCGCCGCCCAGGCCGACCGGTCGAGCGAGGAAGGCTCCTTCTACTACTGGAGCGACGACGAGCCCGGCTACGTCGGATGGCTCGAGCACGCCTCGCTCCCCAAGCTCGACTACCGCGCACCGGCCCTCGCACGGCGCATGATCGAGGGACCCACGTCGGTCATCGGTCGATGGCTCGCCCCACCCTTCTCGCTCGACGGCTGGAGGATCGACGTCGCGAACATGACCGGCCGCTACGCAGACCAGGACCTCACCCACGAGGTCGCGCGGACCGTGCGCGCGACCATGACCGAGATCAACCCCGACGCGGTGCTCGTCGCCGAGCACTTCCACGACTCCGGGGCCGACATGACCGGCGACGGGTGGCACACGTCGATGAACTACTCCGCCTTCACCCGACCGGTGTGGTCCTGGGTGGTCGACCCAGCCAGCACCCTGCCCGCCCTGGGGCTCCCGACGACCCTGCGCCGACGCTCGGGCAGGGACATGGTCGCGACCATGCGCGACTTCGACGCCGTCGTGCCGTGGAAGGTCACGGCCGCGCAGTGGAACATGCTCGGCTCGCACGACACGCCACGGCTGCGAACGCTCGTCGGTGACCGCGCCATGGTCGAGGTCGCCGCAGGGATGCTCCTCACCTACCCGGGCACCCCCGTCCTCTTCGCCGGGGACGAGCTCGGAGCGCAGGGGACCAACGGCGAGCACGCGCGCGTGACGATGCCCTGGGACGCCCCCGAGCGCTGGGACGCCGAGACGTTCGAGGTGTTCCGCGCGCTCATCGCGCTCCGCAACGACACCGACGCCCTGCGGACCGGCGGGCTGCGCTGGGTCGTCGTCGAGGACGACGCCGTCGCGTACCTGCGCGAGACGCGCCACGAGAGCGTGCTCGTCCTGCTCGCGCGCGCACCGTGGGCGGGAGCCTGCCTGCCGACCTCGATCGTCGCGCCCGGCACCGAGCCCCGCACGCTCTACGGGCGCAGCCCGCTCGAGAGCAGCGACCACGGCTGGGTCCTCCCGTGCAGCGGACCCGGCGTGCACGTGTGGCGGCTGCACGACGGTGTCCGTCCAGGTGCCCGTGCCGCCGATCGCTGACGCGTCCACACCGCGGACCCAGGCGTGTCGTTAGGGTTGACCCGTGCCCACCGCAGAAGATCACCACTCCAGCTCCGGCTACAGCCCCGCCGACCGCGCGCGCTGGATCGACGAGGCGCCCAAGAGCAAGGCACGCACCCCGTTCGAGCGGGACCGCGCACGCATCGTCCACTCGTCAGCGCTCCGACGTCTCGGCGCCAAGACCCAGGTCATGGGACCGGCCTCGGACGACTTCATCCGCACGCGCCTCACGCACACCCTCGAGGTCGCGCAGGTGGGCCGGGAGATCGGCAAGGCGCTCGGGTGCGACCCCGACGTCGTCGACACCGCCTGCCTCGCCCACGACCTCGGGCACCCGCCGTTCGGCCACAACGGCGAGCGCGCGCTCGCCGACCTCGCCGCGAAGATCGGCGGGTTCGAGGGCAACGCACAGACCCTGCGCCTCCTCACCCGGCTCGAGGGCAAGGTCTTCTCCGAGGACGGCTCGACCGCAGGGCTCAACCTCACCCGCGCGAGCCTCGACGCCTCCGTGAAGTACCCGTGGGCGTTCGGCCTCGGACCGCTGCGTCTCGATGGTCGACCGACGCACAAGTTCGGCGTCTACGCAGACGACATGCCCGTCTTCGACTGGCTCCGCCAAGGGGCGAAGGACGGGATGAAGTGCCTCGAGGCCCAGGTGATGGACCTCGCGGACGACATCTCCTACTCGGTGCACGACGTCGAGGACGGGATCGTCGGCGGACGTTTCGACCTCGCGATCCTCGCCGCCGACGAGGAGCGCGCACGCGTCATCGACGCGGTGCAGACCTGGTACGGGCACCTCGTCTCGCCCGACGCCCTGCGGGCGGCCATCGACCGCCTCGACGCAGCCGGGCTCCTCGTGAAGGGCTTCGACGGCTCGCGCCGCGCCCTGGCCACTCTCAAGGACACGACCAGCCAGCTCATCGGGCGCTTCTGCAAGGCCGCGCAGAAGGCGACCCGGGCGGAGTACGGCGAAGGTCACCTCACCCGCTACGCGGCGACCCTCATCGTTCCCGACCACACCCTCGCGGAGATCCTCGTCCTCAAGGGGCTCGCGGTCGCGTACATCATGGCCCCGCGTGAGGCGGAGCCGCTCTACATCTCGCAGCGGGAGCTCATCGCCGACCTCGTCGAGGTGCTCAGCGACCGTGCGCCGACGGCCCTCGAGCCGTCGTTCGCGGTCGACTGGGCCGAGGCGGCCGACGACGCCGCGCGTCTGCGCGTGGTCATCGACCAGGTCGCCTCCCTCACCGACGTCTCAGCGGCCCAGTGGCACGGTCGGCTGGTCCAGCCAGGTGCCCACTACCTCACGTGACACCGCGCGTAGAGTGGAGAGAGCGTCGACCGGGAGCGGTCGACAGCCCCACGAGGACGAAGGACGCATGATGAGGATCGAGGAGACGCGGCTGCCGGGGATCGGTGCCCGGTACGACTTCGCGACAGAGAAGGGCCGGCGCGTCGGTGTCATCTCCCAGCGTGACGGCGCCCGGCACGTCTTCCTCTACGACCCGCGCGACCCCGACGCGTGCCAGGCGACGATCGTCCTGTCCGCCGAGGAGAGCCAGACGCTCGCCGAGCTCCTCGGCGCCCCACGGATCGTCGAGCGTGTCGTACGGTCGAACGACGACGAGGATGCCCTGCCGGGCGAGAGCTCCGGCGCCGGACGCGTGTGAGCCACACCGCCAGCCTTCTCGTCGAGCTCGGGGCGGTGCTCTTCGCCCTCGGTGTCATGGGACGGCTCGCCGGCCGCTTCGGTCTGTCACCCATCCCGCTGTACCTCCTGGCAGGCCTGGCCTTCGGCACGGGCGGGCTCGTCCCGCTGCAGGCCCCTGAGGAGTTCTTCACGACCGGCTCCGAGGTCGGTGTCGTCCTCCTGCTGCTCATGCTCGGGCTCGAGTACTCGGCCGACGACCTCGTGGCCAACCTGCGTCAGCAGGCACCCGTCGGCATCGTCGACCTGCTCCTCAACGGCCTCCCCGGGGTCGCGTTCGCCCTGCTCATGGGGTGGGGACCGATCGCTGCACTCGCGATGTTCGGGGTGACGGCGATCAGCTCCTCGGGGATCATCTCGAAGGTCCTCACCGACATGGGACGGCTCGGAAACAGGGAGACGCCGAGCGTCCTGAGCATCCTCGTCCTCGAGGACCTCTCCATGGCGGTCTATCTCCCGGTGCTCACCGCGCTCGTCGCGGCGTCGAGCGGGGCGACTGCCGTGCGGTCCGTGCTCATCGCCCTCGCGACGCTCGCGGTCGTCCTCGTCCTGGCCCTCCGGCACGGGAAGGTCATCTCGAGCCTCGTCGTCTCACGGTCGAACGAGGTCCTGCTCCTGCTCGTCGTCGGTCTCGCTCTCCTCGTGGCAGGAGGGGCGGAGGCCGTGCACGTCTCGGCTGCGGTGGGAGCGTTCCTCCTCGGGATCGCGCTGTCCGGCGAGGTCGCCGAGCATGTCCGCGGACTGGTCGGGCCGCTCCGCGACCTCTTCGCCGCGGTGTTCTTCGTGTTCTTCGGTCTCTCCACCGATCCCACCCAGCTCCCGTCCGTCCTCGTCCCGGCGGGGATCCTCGCGATCGTGGGCATCGCGACCAAGCTCCTCACGGGCTGGATCGCCGGTCGTCGAGCGGGAGTGGGGCCAGGTGGGCGGATCCGTGCGGGGGCGGCCCTCGTGCCTCGCGGTGAGTTCTCGATCATCATCGCCGGCCTCGTCGGAGCGTCGGTCGAGCCGGCGTTCGCCCCGACGGTCGCCGCGTACGTCCTCATCATGGCTGTCGTCGGGCCGCTCGTCCCGCGCGTCGCCGACCCGTTCGCCCGGCGTCTCGCCCGCCGAGCCGCCGACCGTCGAGAGGTTGCCGTCGGTCCCGAGAACACCGCGCCGGTCGCGGGCACCTAGACTCGTCGCGTGGCAGGCCTCATCAAGCGCGAAGACGTGGACGCAGTCCGTGAGAAGGCGCACATCGAGGAGATCGTGGGTGAGCAGGTCACCCTGAAACCCGCCGGTGTGGGCTCGATGAAGGGGCTCTGTCCCTTCCACGACGAACGGTCGCCGTCGTTCCACGTGCGACCGCAGGTGGGGCGCTGGCACTGCTTCGGGTGCAACGAGGGCGGCGACGTCATCTCGTTCGTCCAGAAGATCGACGGGCTCGGGTTCTCCGAGGCGGTCGAGTACCTCGCCGGCCGTGTGGGCATCCAGCTGCGGTACGAGGAGGGCACGGGACCCCGCCGCACGGAGGAGCCCGGCACCCGGCAGAAGCTCCTCGAGGCGCACCGGATCGCCGGCGCGTACTTCATGGAGCAGCTGCTCACCCCCGAAGGGGCGATCGGGAGGACGTTCCTCGCCGAGCGGAGCTTCGACCGCGGCGACGCCGAGCACTTCGGCGTCGGCTACTCGCCCAACGGCTGGGACCACCTCCTGCGCCACCTGCGCGGCCGCGGCTTCACCGAGCCCGAGCTCACCGCGACCGGCCTCATGAGCCAGGGCAACCGCGGTCTGTACGACCGGTTCCGCGGCCGCCTCATGTGGCCCATCCGCGACGTGACGGGCGAGACGATCGGCTTCGGCGCCCGCAAGCTCCACGAGGACGACCAGGGGCCCAAGTACCTCAACACCCCCGAGACGGCCCTGTACAAGAAGTCCCAGGTCCTCTACGGGATCGACCTCGCCAAGCGTGACATCGCGAAGAACAAGCAGATCGTCGTCGTCGAGGGGTACACCGACGTCATGGCAGCGCACCTCTCCGGGGTGACGACGGCCGTCGCGACGTGCGGGACGGCGTTCGGCACCGACCACGTCCGCTTCGTCCGGCGCCTCCTCGGCGACACGAGCGCTGGTGGGGGAGTGAAGCTTGCTGGTGGCGGCTCGTCGGGCGGCGAGATCATCTTCACGTTCGACGGCGACGCCGCGGGTCAGAAGGCTGCGATGCGCGCCTTCGGCGAGGACCAGAAGTTCTACGCGCAGACGTTCGTCGCGGTCGAGCCGAGCGGGATGGACCCGTGCGAGCTCCGTCAGGCCCGCGGGCCGCAAGCTGTCCAGGCCCTCGTCGACGGGCGGCAGCCCCTCTTCGAGTTCGTCATCCGCACGACCCTCGGCACGTACGACCTCGAGACCGCCGAGGGACGTGTCTCGGCCCTGCGCGCGGCCGCCCCGGTGGTCGCCGGCATCCGCGACACCGCCCTGCGTCCCGAGTACGCCCGCATGCTCGCCGGCTGGCTCGGCATGGACGGGGAGTCTGTCCGGCGCGCTGTACAGGATGCGAGTCGGGCCGCGTCCGGCGGCGGGTCCGCCGGCGCGGCGCGTGGCGCGTCGACGAGCGGACAGCAGCGCGGTGGATCCGACCGCAGCCCGAGCGGCGACCGTGGAGCGTCGCCCGACCGAGGCCAGGTCCCCGGCGCGGGCGGCGGCGGCGCCCCCGCGCGGCCGAGCCAGGACGACCCCATCGCCCGCCTGGAGCGCCAGACGCTCGAGGCTGTCCTGCAGTACCCGCACCTCGTGCCCGCGCAGCAGCTCGACGAGCTCCCTGGGGACGCGTTCACCGTGCCGGCGTGGCGAGCCGTCCACGAGGCGATCCGGGCCGCTGGTGGGCTGCAGGCGGCCGGGCAGCACGGCGCCTCGGAATGGGTGGGTCTCGTCAGCGAAGAGGCCGCCGGGCCGGTCACCCAGCTCGTCAACGAGCTCTCCGTCGCCCCGATGCCCGAGGACCGCCCCGGAGCGATCGAGGACTACGTCCGTGGAGTCGTACGAGCGTTCCTCGAGCTCGGGCTCACCCGCAAGATCGGCAATGCCAAGAGCAAGCTCCAGCGCATCGACCCGACCGCCGAGCCGGAGGCCTACCAGCAGGCGTTCGCTGACCTCCTCACCCTCGAGCAGGAACGCCGGGTGCTGCGCGACCGCGACTCCTGATCGTGCGTCCGCGCCGCGCCCCGACCTGGTGGGCGGCGGACGCTGCGTGAGCGTCAAGGCGAGAACGACAGAGCCCGTGACCTGCATCTCTGCAGGTCACGGGCTCTGTGGGTGTGGCTCCCGCGACTGGACTCGAACCAGTAACCGTCCGATTAACAGTCGGATGCTCTGCCAATTGAGCTACGCGGGATCGACCGGAGAAAACTCTATCAGCCTTCCGAGGGTGCTCCTGACGCCGCCGACAATCGCGACATCGCGGCCCTCACGAGGGGGGCAGCGGACGGTGCGCCCAGGTCCGCCCCGGGGTCGGCGACAACCTGGAGGAAGAGCTCGTCCGTCGCCGAGCGGCGGACCGCGACCCGTGCGCTCGAGCCCTCAGGGAGGTGCACCGTCTCCGACATGACGACGGACGACTGGACCCTCTCCCGGAACACACGGAGGAACGCGGTCCGGGTCGGCTTCGCCATCACGAGCTCCAGCGGGGACGATCCGTCGACCCACTGGACGACGAGCGCCGCCTCCTCCGGGTCCCAGCGGCCGCGGTCCACGTCGCTCCACGGACGCAGGACGGGGGCGGCTGTGAGGAGCGCAAGGCCTTCTCGGGTCGCCACGGCCCACGACCCGTCGACGAGCGATGCCTGGGCGATCGCCCTGTCGCCACGGCGCACGAGCGACGCCAGCGCCGGTCGGAGGTCGGCGGGGAGCGCTTCGTCGCGCGAGAACAGAGCCATGGGCCCACCGTATCTCGCTGTCGAGCGTCTTCCCCGCACGGTGCCCCGTGCCGGGCTTGAACCGGCGACCAGCCGATTATGAGTCGGGTGCTCTGACCAACTGAGCTAACGGGGCGCGGTGGCGATCCTATCCGTCGCCGGGCGGTGCGGGGCGCGTGGTGCGAGGATCGGTCCCGTGACTTTTCAGACATCCGCGCGCGGCGCCGCCCATGACCTCTCCGACTCCCGATGGTTCCAGCTCGTCGCACGCGGGGGCTACGCCGTCAGCGGCGTGCTCCACGTGGTCATCGGGTGGATCGCGGTGCGTGTCGCTCTCACGAGCGGGACAGGGGGGACGTCATCTGCGGACCAGAGCGGGGCACTCTCCGAGATCAAGGAGACGTCGTGGGGGCCGGCGTTCCTGTGGTTCGCGGTCGTCGTGCTCGTCGCGCTCGCCCTGTGGCAGGTGACAGAGGCGGTCGTCGGTGGGGGAGCCCGCGGCGGTGACTCCACGAAGCAGAAGGCCGCCCGTGCCAAGGCTGCTGCCAAGGCCGTGGTCTATCTCGCCCTCGCCGGCCTGGCGTTCGGCGTCGCGACCGGGGAGAGCAGCGGTGGAGGCGGCGAGAGGATCACACGCTCCCTCATGAGCAGCGGGGCGGGCAAGGTCGCGGTCGCGGTCGCAGGCCTCGCGATCGTCGTCGTCGGGGGATACCACGTGTACAAGGGTGTGACGAAGAAGTTCCAGGAGGACCTCGTCGGTGGTCCGGGCGGGCAGCTGGGGCGCGGGGTCGTCGTCGCGGGAGTCGCCGGGTATGCGGCGAAGGGGGTCGCACTCGTCGTCGTCGGCGGCCTCTTCGTGATCGGCGCGGTCCAGGCGGACCCCGAGAAGGCGTCCGGCCTCGACGTCGCCCTCAAGTCGCTCGCCGAGCTCCCCTACGGCAAGGTGCTCCTCGTCCTCGTCGGTGCGGGCTTCGTGGCCTACGGCGTGTACTCGTTCGCCCGGTCGCGCTACGCGAAGATGTGACCGGTCGTGACCGCCGCCTGTGACCGACGACCCCGGCGACGCGTTCTCGTCGCCTGCTGGTGGCATGGAAGAATATGGCCATGGCTATGAGAGAGATCCGCGTCATCCCCGACCCCGTTCTTCGCACACCGTGCGACGAGATCGTCGTTGTCGATGACCGGGTCAGGAGCCTGGTCGAGGACCTCGTCGAGACCGTCGACCACGACGGACGCGCCGGGCTCGCCGCGAACCAGATCGGCGTGAGCCTGCGGGCCTTCTCGTGGAACATCGACGACGAGGTCGGGTACGTGCTCAACCCGAAGATCGTGGAGCTCTCCGAGGACGAGTACCAGGACGGTGACGAGGGCTGCCTGTCGGTCCCCGGGCTCTGGTACGCGACGAAGCGCGCGTGGTACGCGCGTGTCGAAGGGATCGACCTCGACGGCAACAAGGTCGTGGTCGAGGGCACCGAGCTCATGGCGCGCTGCCTTCAGCACGAGGTCGACCACCTCGACGGCTACCTCTACCTCGACCGTCTCGAGAAGTCGGTCCGCAAGAAGGCCATGCGCGAGCTGCGTGAGTCCCTCTAGTCCTGGTTCGGCGATGTCGTTGGTCAAGACCGGCGATGTAGGGCATGATGTGCACCAGCAGCACCGTTTCCGTGCGGTGCGGTCGTTCAGGGAAGCATCCGTGCGTCTCTGAGGTGCATCGACGTAGTAGTTCACCTGGGTTCCGAGGTCGTTGGGGAAGACGAATCTCAACCTGGGAGGGACAACATGGCTGGTGCAATCACCCGCGGCGTACTTTTTGTGCACTCATCTCCACGAGCACTCTGCCCGCACATGGAGTGGGCGGCAGGCAATGTCCTTGGCGCGCCCGTCTCGCTCGACTGGACGGAGCAGCCTGCCGCGCCCGGACTCTACCGGGCCGAGTACTCCTGGCAGGGACCTGCCGGCACCGGCTCGCGCCTCGCGTCCTCGCTGCGCGGGTGGACTCACCTGCGCTACGAGGTGACCGAGGACGCGAGCACGGGGACCGACGGCTCTCGGTGGAGCCACACCCCTGAGCTCGGCATCTTCCATGCCGCGACGGACGTCCACGGCAACGTGGTCATCCCCGAGGACCGTGTCCGCGCCGCGCTCGAGTTCGCCGCCGAGCCTCGCCGCATGCGTGACGAGCTCCACCTCGCGCTCGGCCAGGCGTGGGACGACGAGCTCGAGCCCTTCCGCTACGCGGGAGCCGGCGCGCCCGTCCGCTGGCTCCACCGCGTCGGCTGACCGTCTAGGCCCTGGGTCCGACCCGAGCAGGCATCGGGTCGACCACGCTGCCCACCCGGCAGCACCAGCACCATCGCCGCCCGAGGCGGCAGCGCCCTCCACGCACGACCGAAGGCTGCACCCCCGACGAGGGGTGCAGCCTTCTGTCGTGCTCTCGGCGCGTGCAGCGCTCGGTGCTAGGCGCTCGTGACGACGAGGGCGACGTTGTGCCCACCGAAGCCGAACGAGTTGTTGATCGCCGCGACCGGCCCGGCAGGCAGGTCCCGGGGGACGTCGCGCACGAGGTCGAGAGCCAGCTCCGGGTCCGGGTCCGTGACGTTGATCGTCGGCGGTGCCTTGCGGTCGTGCAGGGCGAGCACGGTGAAGATGGTCTCCAGCGCGCCGGCGCCGCCGAGGAGGTGGCCCGTCATCGACTTGGTGGCCGAGAGCGCGACCCCGTCGGCGGAGGATCCGAGGACCTTGCTCACCGACCGTGCCTCGATGAGGTCTCCCACCACGGTGGAGGTCGCATGAGCATTGACGTGCACGACGTCGCTGCTCGCGACCCCGGCGTCGTCGAGGGCCGACTGCATCGCACGGACCTGGCCGTCGCCCGTGGGCTCAGGAGACGTGATGTGGTAGCCGTCGGCCGAGAGGCCGATGCCGCCGATCGTGGCGTACACGCGCGCGCCACGGGCCGCGGCGTGCTCGGCGGACTCGAGGACGACGATGCCGGCACCCTCGCCGATGACGAAGCCGTCACGCGCGAGGTCGTAGGGCCGCGAGGCTCCGGCCGGGTCGTCGTTGCGCAGGGAGAGCGTGCGCGAGGCGGCGAAGGCCGAGATCGGCATGGGGTGGATCGTCGCCTCGGTACCGCCTGCGACGACCACGTCGGCACGGCCTGTGCGGATCATCTCCACGCCGTACGCGATGGCCTCGGCCCCGGACGCGCAGGCGGAGACGAGAGCGTGCGCGCCGGCCCGCGCGCCGAGCTCGAGCGAGACGTAGGCGGTGGGGGAGTTGGGCATGAGCATCGGGACGGTCATGGGCAGCACGCGGCGTGCGCCCTTCTCGCGGAGGGTGTCCCACGCGTCGAGCGTGGTCCAGATGCCGCCGATGCCCGAGGACACGACGGTGCCGAGACGGTCGCCGTCGAGCTCGGGGGAGCCAGCGTCGGCCCAGGCCTCGCGGGCGGCGATGATCGCGTACTGCGTCGAGGGGTCCATGCGCTTCGTCTCGGTCCGGGCGAGGACCTCGTCGGGCTTGACCTTGATGGACGCCGCGAAGTTCACAGGCATGCCGTACTTCTCGGCCCAGTCGTTGTCGAGGGTGCGTGCACCGGACTCACCGGCAAGAGCGGCGTTCCAGGTGGACGTCACATCGCCGCCGAGCGGCGTGGTGGCACCGAGGCCGGTGACGACGACGTCGCGAACGTTGGTCATGGGAGCTCCTGGGTGAGGTGGTGAGGAGTGACTGTCTGGCGCCCGCCTGGCAGTGCGGGCGGGCGCCAGAGGAGTCGGGGGAGGCGCAGGTCAGGCCTGGGCGCCGGTGATGAAGGTGACGGCGTCGCCGACGGTCGTGAGGTTCTTGACCTCGTCGTCGGGGATGGTGACAGAGAACTTGTCCTCGGCGTGGGTCACGATCGTCATCATCGACAGGGAGTCGATGTCGAGGTCGTCCGTGAAGGACTTCTCGGAGGTGACGGAGTCGGCGGGAAGCCCGGTCTCCTCGGCGACGATCTCGGCGAGGCCTGCGAGGACGTCTTCTGCGGTGTGTGCCATGGGTGTTGCTCCTTGGTGAGGTAGGCCGCGTGCGCGGCGTCGAGAGACGTACTGGGGAAACTTACGGCAGAACGACCACTTGGGCCGCATAGACGAGGCCGGCACCGAAACCGATCTGCAGGGCGAGGTCGCCCGACTTGGCCGTTCCTTCGCGCAGGAGACGCTCTGCGGCGAGGGGGATCGACGCCGCCGAGGTGTTGCCGGTCTCGGCGATGTCGCGGGCGATGACCACGGAGTCGGGCAGCTTGAGCTGCTTCGCGAACTGGTCGATGATCCGCATGTTCGCCTGGTGCGGGATGAACACCTGGAGGTCGTCGGCGGTGATGCCGGCGGCGTCGAGGGCCTCCTGCGCGATCTTCGGCATCTGGAAGCTCGCCCACTTGAACACCGGCTGCCCCTCCTGGCGCAGGGTCGGCCAGCCGAGCTCCGGGTTGTCCCGGAGCTCGCTCCAGCCGTGCGTCTGGCGGATCGTCTGCGCCCGTGAGCCGTCGGACCCCCAGATGGTCGGGCCGATCCCGGGGACGTCGGACGGGCCGACGATCGCGGCGCCGGCGCCGTCACCGAGGAGGAACGAGATCGAGCGGTCGGTCGGGTCGATGAAGTCGCTCATCTTCTCGGCGCCGATGACGAGGACGTGGCGAGCCGCACCGGACCGCACGAGCGCGTCTGCCTGCCCGATCCCGTACGAGTAGCCGGCGCAGGCGGCGGACATGTCGTAGGCGGCGGCGGTCGCGCCGAGCCGGTCTGCGAGGATCGCCGCCGCTGACGGCGTCTGGTGGAAGTACGTGACGGTCGAGAGGATCACCGCGTCGATGTCGCTGCCGACGAGGCCGGACGCCTTGAGCGCCTGGTTGGCGGCTGCCTCGGCGAGATCGATGACGTCGGTGCCCGCGTCGGCGCGCCGCCGCGTGATGATGCCGGTCCGCTGCCGGATCCACTCGTCGGACGAGTCGATAGGGCCCGCGATCTCGTCGTTCGTCACGACGTTGGCCCCCCGCTCGGCACCGATGCCGAGGATGCGGGAGAACTGCGGTCCGGTGGACTGTCTCAGCAGAGCGGTCACGTGAGGTCTTCTTCCAGCAGGTCGGGTGATGCGGCGTTCGTGGGTGCGCTGTGACGGGCGACGAGGTCGCGTGCCGCGTCGACGTCGGCGGGGGACTTCACGGCGAGCGTCTCGACACCGGGCAGGGAGCGTCGGGCGAGGCCCGTGAGCACGCCGCCCGGTGCCAGCTCGAGGACGGCGGTCACCCCCAGGGTGAGGAGAGCCTCCTGGCACAGGTCCCAGCGGACCGGCGCGACGATCTGGTCGGTCAGGCGTCGCAGGACGTCGGCGGACGCACCGTGCGCGCCGCCCCGGCTCTCGCCGTCGATCGTCGCGAAGGACGCGCCGTCCGCGTTGGACAGGAAGGTCGTCTGCGGGTCCTGGGCGGGCCAGGCGAGCGCGACGGGGGCGAAGGAGTCCAGCGCAGGCTGCATGAACGGGGTGTGGAAGGCGCCGGCGACCTGGAGCGGGATGACCCGTGCCTTGGCCGGCGGGTTCGCTGCGAGCTGCGCGAGGCCCTCGGGCGCGCCGGCAGCCACGACCTGTCCGGCGCTGTTGACGTTCGCCGGGTAGAGCCCCGCGGCATCGATCGCGGCGAGGACGTCCTCGGGTGTCCCGCCGACGACGGCGCTCATCCCGGTCGTCGTGAGCCCGGCCGCCTCGGCCATGAAGCGTGCGCGTGCCGTGACGAGGCCGACGGCGCCCTCGTCCTCGAAGACGCCTGCGACGGCTGCTGCGGCGAACTCACCGACGGAGTGGCCGGCGGTGACGTCGACGACGTCACTGGCGCTCCTGCCGTCGAGGATGACGCGCAGCGCGACGAGCGAGGCCGAGACGATGAGGGGCTGAGCGACGGCGGTGTCACGGATCGTGTCGGCGTCGGAGGTCGTGCCGTGCGCGACGAGATCGGTGTCGGCGGCCTGCGCGAGACGTCCGAGGTGGTCGGCGACACCGGGGATCTCGAGCCACGGGGTGAGCATTCCGGGGGACTGTGAGCCCTGTCCAGGGCATACGACGGCAAGCACGGTCTAACTTTGCCCGATTCAGTAGGGGACGGGGGCGTCACGACGCGCACGAAGAGTTTCCGTTGTAGTTGTGCACTACCTACAAGGAACAACGAACGAGGTACGCGGCGTCATCGGATCGATCCTAGCCGCCCCACGGCGAGAGCCACCTGGAGGACGAAGGACTCCCGGGCGTCGAGCGGGTCCCAACCGGTGAGCTCGGCCACCTTCCGCAGACGATATCGCACCGTGTTCGGGTGCACGTAGAGGTCTCGCGCGGCAGCCTCGAGGGAGCGCCCCGAGCCCAGGTAGGCAGACAGCGTCTCGAGGACGGAGCCGGTCGCGGCAGCGAGGGGCTCGTACGCCTGGACGGTGAGCACCCTGCGCGCGTCGGCGTCCCCGATGAGCACGCGCTCGGGCAGGAGATCGTCGGCGAGGACCGGGCGAGGGGCGTGCGGCCAGGCGGCGACGGCACGAAGCCCCGCCAGAGCTGCGGCGGCGGACCGCGAGGCGTCGTCGAGACTCTGCATCGTCGGGCCGATGATCACGGGACCGGGGCCGAAACGCGGAAGGAGGGTCGTCGCGGCCGCCTGGAGGTCGCCCTCCCCGCCGAGCACGAGCACGATGCGGTCGCCCTGGATCCCGACGAGAGCGTCCGCGACCGCGCGCCGCGTCGCACGTCGGAGCTCGGCTGCACGGACCTCGTCGAGGGGCTCCGGGGTGGTGCCGACCATGACGAGCACCGATCCACGCCCGCTCCAGCCGAGCGCCGAGACGCGGGAGCGCAAGGAGCTGTCCTGGTCGTCGCGCTGGATGGCGTCGACGACGAGCGCCTCGAGCCGCGCGTCCCACGCGCCGCGGACCTCGGCCGCGCGTGCATACACCTCGGCGGCGGAGAACGCGACCTCGCGGGAGTAGCGCAGCACGGCCTCGCGCAGGTCCCGCTCGCCGCCCGGGACGGCCAGCTGGTCGCTGTGCGTCTCGACGACCTCGACGACGATCCGCACGAGCTGGAGCGTGTGCTGCAGCGAGATCGATCGGGTGAGGTCCGGCGGGGCTGCGGAGAAGATCTCCCCGACGCCGTGCGGTGTGGCGCTCGGGTCGGCGTACCACGTGACGAACGCGGTGATCCCGGACTGGGCGACGAGCCCGACCCAGGAGCGGTCGTCGGCCGGCAGGGACCGGTACCAGGGGAGGTCCTCGTCGAGCCGGCGCAGGGCTGCGGCCGTGAGCAGACCGCTCCCGTCCCGGACCCGCTGAAGGTTCGCGGGCGACCCGGGTGGGGTCGCTGCGGCTGCTGAAGAGCTCGTCACGGCCGGTGGCATCCTCCGAGCATACGTCGGCAGTTGTGGGGAACTGACAAAGACGACCCCTGGGCCCCTGAGGTGACACAACGCACAATCTGGGCGGATGCACGGTGTGACCGCGTCCGAACAGCTATCGTCGGGATATGGCACTCATGCCCAGACTCCGTCAGCTCATGCGCCGAACAACCTCGGCCTCGACCATCGGCGCGCGCAGACCCACCACAGGTGAACGACGTGGAGACACCCTCCACGAAGACGCCCTGCGCGCGATGCTCGTCGATGATCCCAACAACATCCGGGCTTTTCAGGCCCTCTCGGAGGTGGTCCGACGACGGGCCGCCGAAGGCACACAGGTGGACGACCCCCTCTCCGCGCCCAGCGACGACCACGAGCAACGTCGCCGGGCAGCGGACCTTGCTGTCTGGGCGCTCGGTGAGGAGCTCGCAGGCAACCCGCGCGCCTGGTACCCGCTCATCGAGCTCGCACGGCTGTCCCTCGCGGACGACCAGGACGCCGCGATCCGTCGTCTCGCGACGGCAGCAGACCGTGACCCGTCCGGAGAGGCTCTCTCCGAGTCCATCGCGGTCCTGCGGGACGCCGGGCTGCCCGTCGAGGCCCTCGGGCTCGGTGTGGGGCACTGGCGGGCACGTGAGCACACGCCCGAGGTCGGCCGGCAGGTCGTCCGCGCGGCTCTCGACGCCGATCGCATCTTCGACGCGCGTCACCACCTCGACTCCCTGGCACTCCACCCGGACACCGAGGCAGCGGGTGCGATCCGTGCCGAGCTCGAGACGGAGATCGCTCAGGCCGAGCAGCACATCTCCGGTACCTGACCGGCGGGCGCTCAGCGACGCGCTCCCGCGGACGACGAAGGCCCGGTTCCTCATGGTGAGGAACCGGGCCTTCGTCGTGCTGCGGGCAGCTGAGGTCAGCTGTCGCCGCCCGCGTTGCCGGAGGTGCCGGCCTTCACGTCGTGGAGGCGGTACTTCTCGATGGCACGAGCCGGTGCGTCCGCAGGCACCTCGCCACGACGCGCCAGCTGCTGCAGCACCCGCGTCACGACGGAGGGGCCGTCGATCTTGAAGTACCGGCGTGCGGCGGCGCGCGTGTCGGAGAACCCGAAGCCGTCGGCACCGAGCACCGCGTAGTCGCCCGGGACCCACTGACGGATCTGGTCCGGCACGAGGTGGTCGAAGTCGCTGGTCGCGACGAACGGTCCCTGGGCACCCGCGAGCTTCGTCGTGAGGTAGGCCTCGCGAGCGGGCTCCTCCGGGTGGAGGAAGTTGTGCTGCTCGACGAGGAGGCCGTCGCGGCGCAGCTCGTTCCAGCTCGTCACGGACCAGACGTCGGCCTGGACGCCCCAGTCCTTCGCGAGCAGCTCCTTGGCCTCGAGCGCCCACGGCACCCCGACGCCGGACGCCAGGATCTGGGCGCGCGGGCCCTCGCCCTCGGCCGTGGCGACCTTGTGGATCCCGCGGAGGATCCCGTCGACGTCCACGTCTTCCGGCTCGGCCGGCTGGAGCATCGGCTCGTTGTAGACCGTGAGGTAGTACATGACGTTCTGGTCACGCGACTCGTTCTCGCCGTACATCCGCTGGATGCCGTCCTTGACGATGTGGCGGATCTCGTAGCCGTACGCCGCGTCGTACTGGACGATCGCAGCGTTGGTGCCGGCGAGGATCGGCGAGTGGCCGTCGGCGTGCTGGAGGCCCTCACCCGTGAGGGTGGTGCGCCCGGCCGTCGCGCCGATGATGAACCCACGCGTCAGCTGGTCTCCCGCGGCCCAGAACTGGTCGCCGGTGCGCTGGAACCCGAACATCGAGTAGAAGATGTAGAACGGGACCATCACCTCGCCCTGCGTCGCGTAGGACGTGCCGACCGCCTGGAACGCAGCAGCCGAGCCGGCCTCGTTGATGCCGGTGTGCATGATCTGGCCGGACTCGGACTCCTTGTAGGAGAGCATGAGCTCGCGGTCCACGGCGAGGTAGTTCTGCCCGAGCGTGTTGAAGATCTTCGCGGTCGGGAAGATGGAGTCCAGACCGAAGGTGCGTGCCTCGTCGGGGATGATCGGCACGATGCGCTTGCCGAACTCCTTGTCCTTGATGAGGTCCTTGAGCAGGCGGACGAACGCCATCGTCGTGGCGACCTCCTGCTGCCCGGAGCCCTTCTTGAGGATGTCGTACGTCTTCGCGTCCGGGAGCGTGACGGGTGCCGACTTCGAGCGACGCTCCGGCACGAATCCGCCGAGAGCACGACGGCGGTCCAGCATGTACTGGATCTCCGGTGCGTCCATTCCCGGGTGGTAGTACGGCGGGGCGTACGGGTCGGCCTCGAGCTCTTCGTCCGTGATGGGGATGTGGAGCGTGTCGCGCAGCGCCTTGAGGTCGTCCGCCTTGAGCTTCTTCATCTGGTGCGTCGAGTTGCGCCCGGCGAAACCGGAACCCAGACCGTAGCCCTTGATGGTGTGCGCGAGGATGACGGTCGGCTGACCGGTGTGCTCGGTCGCCGACGCGTAGGCCGCGTAGAGCTTGCGGTAGTCGTGACCGCCGCGCTTGAGCGCCCAGATCTCGTCGTCCGTCATCTTCTCGACGAGCTGCTTGGTCCGGGGGTCCCGGCCGAAGAAGTGCTCGCGGACGAAGGCACCGTCGTTGGCCTTGTACGTCTGGAAGTCACCGTCGGGCGTCGTGTTCATGAGGTTGACGAGCGCGCGGTCCTTGTCGGCGTTGAGCAGGGTGTCCCACTCGCGGCCCCAGATCACCTTGATGACGTTCCAGCCGGCACCCTTGAAGAACGCCTCGAGCTCCTGGACGATCTTGCCGTTGCCACGCACCGGGCCGTCGAGGCGCTGGAGGTTGCAGTTGACGACGAACGTGAGGTTGTCGAGCTGCTGCTGAGCGGCGAGCTGGAGCATGCCGCGGCTCTCGGGCTCGTCCATCTCGCCGTCGCCGAGGAACGCCCAGACGTTCTGCTGGCTCGTGTCCTTGATCCCGCGGTTGTGCAGGTAACGGTTGGTCCACGCCTGGTAGATCGCGCTCGCCGGGCCGAGACCCATGGAGACGGTCGGGAACTCCCAGAAGTCAGGCATCTGGCGCGGGTGGGGGTACGACGGCAGCCCGCCGCCCTCGTGGGAGTGCTCCTGGCGGAAACCGTCGAGCTGCTCGGCGGTGAGCCGGCCCTCGAGGAACGCGCGGGAGTACACGCCGGGGGAGGCGTGGCCCTGGAAGTAGACCTGGTCTCCGCCGCCCGGGTGGTCCTTGCCGCGGAAGAAGTGGTTGAGGCCCACCTCGTAGAGCGTCGACACCGACGCGTACGAGGAGATGTGCCCGCCGACGCCGATCTCCGGGCGCTGGGCGCGGGTGACCATGACGGCCGCGTTCCACCGGTTCCAGCTGCGGTAGCGGCGTTCCATCACCTCGTCGCCGGGGAAGTACGGCTCCTCGTGGACGCCGATCGTGTTGACGTACGGCGTCGTGATCGACGTCGGGATGGCGACGTTGCGCTCCCGTGCACGCTTGAGCAAGTTCAGAAGGACGTACCGGGCCCGGGGGCCGCCGCGATCGTCGATCAGCCCGTCGAGGGACTCGACCCACTCACCCGTCTCGGCGGGATCGATATCGGGGACCTGGCTCAACAGACCGTTGATCAACGGTCGTGACTCGTCGTGCGTAGCCACCTGCAACCTCACATCGTCTCCGGAGCATTGCGGGGCGGTCTGCCCCATCGCTCGCCTCGCCCGGGTGACGATCTCTGCGTGGGGCGCTTGTGCCGTTCGCAAAGTCCTCGTCAAGTCCGGGCGTTCTATCCATTCTCTGTGCACGGGGGACGGGAAAGCCACCCAGTGGCCTCGCCGAGGGACGTGACGTTCGTGACATCCACGGAATTCCGCGGTTCCGGGGGGATTCTCTGCCCTTCGGAGCGCTTCCGCGCGGTGAGACCGTGGCGGGCTCGGAGGTCGTCAGGGCCGAGCAGGGGGCCGCGACGAGCATGCTGACCACGGACTCTTCGGCGTTTCGTTCTGGATTCCGGGCGCGACGTGGCGCGGGGTGGGCTACGTTTGCGACCATTGATCCATCCGGCGCGGTCTCGCGTCCGGAACGTGACATGAAGGGAAGAACATCACCGTGGTAGCGACCACTGAACCTCAGGACGCGGACCGTCTCGGTTTCGCCTCAGGGTTCGTCGTCCAGGAGTTCGGCTGGGCCGAGGACGTCGACGACGCCCTGCGCACAGCGATCGAGACGATCACCGGGACGGAGCTCGTCGACGAGGACTACGACGACGTCACCGACGGTGTGGTCGTCTGGTGGCGCGAGGACGACGGCGACCTCACCGACACCCTCGTGGACGTCCAGACGGTCCTCGACGACGGTGGTGTGATCTGGATCTTCACGCTCAAGCCCGGCCGCGACGGCCACGTGGCCCACAGCGACATCCAGGAGGCGGCGACCACGGCCGGCCTGCACGCGACGACCACGTTCTCGGTCGCGACCGACTGGGCCGCCACGAAGCTCGGCACGCGCGGCCGCGGCAAGTAGCCCGATGGTCTCCGGACCCTCGACCGGTGCGCCTGCACCTGACTTCACTCTGACCGACACCCACGGGACTCCCGTGACGTTGTCCTCGCAGCGTGGCGCGCCGGTCCTCCTCGTGTTCTTCCCGTTCGCGTTCTCCGGCATCTGCACAGGAGAGCTCTGCGAGCTGCGGGACAACATCGCCGACTTCGAGACCGCAGGCGTCCAGCTCTACGCCGTCTCGTGCGACGCGGTCTTCGCACAGAAGGCGTGGGCCGAGCAGGAGGGGTTCGGTTTCGATCTCCTCTCGGACTTCTGGCCGCACGGCGACGTCGCACGTCGCTACGGCGTCTTCGACGACGAGCGAGGCCTCGCCCTCCGGGGCAGCTTCCTCCTCGATGCCGACGGCGTCCTGCGGTGGAGCGTGGTCAACGACCGTTCGCAGCGCCGCGAACTCGCGGGATATCGCGACGCACTGTCGCTGCTCTGACGGTCGACGGGGCGGTCATCTCCGAAGACGTGCGGCCCGTGGGGTGTCGATGGGTCGGTCAGCACCGGGTAGGCTGTGTCCGCCTGTTCAGGGGCCTGTAGCTCAGCTGGTTAGAGCGCCACGTTTACACCGTGGATGTCGGGGGTTCGAGTCCCTCCGGGCCCACCCTCCTGTACCACCCTCCCGGTCGGGCGTCGATCGTGCCGGGCCTTTCGTCCCTGGTGACGCGCCCGCTCCGGGAAGACGCTGGATCCATCAGCGCCGATCCGAGCGGGGGCAGGGGCCATGGGCAGAGCGACGACGCGTGACGAGCTCCTGGAGTCGAGCGAGGCGTCGTACGCCGCTCTCGGTGCTCTGCTCGACAGGCTTCCCGACGGCGCCCTGACCGCCCCGTTCCCGTTCGAGGATCGCGACCGGTGCGTCCGCGACGTCCTCGGACACCTCCATGCCTGGCACCAGATGGCACTCTCCTGGCACGAGGAGGGCTCCCGAGGGGAACGTCCGGCCATACCGGCACCGGGCCACACGTGGCGCACGCTGCCCGCTCTCAACCACGAGATCTGGTTGCGCTACCAGGACGTCGACCTCGCCACGGTCCGTGCGGACCTCGAGTCGACGCACCGCGCGGTCAGCGACGTCATCGCCGGGCACAGCGACGTCGAGCTGTTCACGAAACGGCTCTACCCGTGGACGGGGACCACGTCGCTCGGTGCGTACCTGGTCTCGGCCACCGCGAGCCACTATGCGTGGGCGCTGAAGAAGCTCAGGCGGTTCGAGCGCGCTCTCGCCGCCGATGTCGGAGGGCGTCCCTAGAGTGGTGTCATGGGACGCATCGTGTTCGACACCGCGACAAGCATCAACGGGTGGATCGCCGACGAGGACAACTCGCTCGCCTGGCTGTTCGCCGTCGAGAACGGGGAGAACCCTGACGAGGGACTCTTCCCTTCAGGTGCCGGCGTGCTCGTCGAGGGATCGACGACCTACGAGTGGATCCTCGCCGAGGAGGACCTGCTCGCCAACCCTGAGAAGTGGCACGACTTCCACGGCGACAGGCCGACCTTCGTCTTCACGACGCGAGAGCTGCCGGTCCCCGCGGGCGCCGACGTGCGCTTCGTGTCCGGGGCCGTCACGGACGCGTTGCCGGCGATCCGCGAGGCGGCGGGAGATGCCGACATCTGGGTGGTCGGAGGGGGCGACCTCGCCGGCCAGTTCTTCGACGCCGGGGTGCTCGACGAGATCGCTCTCTCCGTCGCCCCGGTGGCACTCACCGGCGGTGCGCCGCAGTTCCCCCGCCGGGTGGAGTCGGACCGCCTCCGTCTCCTGTCCGCGACGGCGGTGGGCCAGTTCGCCCGCCTCGTGTACGAGGTCCGGCCGGCATCGTAAGACCAGCCCGGCCGGACCCGGTGCGCGTACCCGTCAGTGTGCGACCACAGGGACGTCGTCGGCGACGGTCGGGACGGCCGCCGCGCGTGCGGCGCGGTCCGCCCGCGAGCGGAACAGCGTCACGGTGGCGACCGCACCGAGCAGGAAGATGACGCCCGAGGCGGTGTACGCGGTCGAGTAGCTCTGCAGCGCCGCTTCCGCGAGCACGTCGGGCGTCGAGGCGGGGTGGTCGACGAGGTAGCTCGTCGCTGCCGTGGCGGCGAGCGTGTTGAGCAGAGCGGTACCGATCGCGCCGCCGACCTGCTGCGAGGTCGACACCATCGCCGATGCGGCGCCCGCCTGCGAACGGTCGACGCCGAGCGTCGCGACCTGGAAGGAGGGCGGCATGATCGACCCCATCCCGATGCCCATGGCGACGAGCCCGGGCAGCACGTGCACGTAGGTGCTGTCGACCTCGAGGAGCGTGAACGAGAACATCGCGAGCGCCCCGATGGTCATCCCGACGGGCACGACGATCCGTGGGCCGAACCGCGGGAGCAGGATGTTCGTCTGCACCTGTGCGGTGATGATGATCGCGACGACCATCGGCAGGAACGCCGTCCCCGTGCGCATCGGGCTGAAGGCGAGGGTGGACTGCAGGTAGTAGGTGAGGAAGAGGAACACACCGAACATCCCTGATCCGGCGACGAGGATCGCGACGAACGCCCCTCCGCGGTCGCGATCGACGATGATGCCCAGCGGCAGCACAGGATGAGCCGACGTGCGCTGCCGGAGCACGAACCCGACGAGCAGAGCGACTCCGACGGCGAGCGACGCCCACGTCACAGGTGCATCCCAGCCGGACGGCTCGGCCTGTGAGAATCCGAACACGAGCGCGAAGAGGCCTACGGAGCCGAGCAGCACACCGGGGACGTCGAGCGGCTGCCGACCGGCGTGACCACCTCGTGGGAGCAGCACGATCGCGGCGCCGAACGCGACCGCCGCGATGACGACGTTGACGTAGAGGTTCCACCG
Source organism: Sanguibacter sp. 25GB23B1 (assembly GCF_040012415.1). Taxonomy (NCBI): domain Bacteria; kingdom Bacillati; phylum Actinomycetota; class Actinomycetes; order Micrococcales; family Sanguibacteraceae; genus Sanguibacter; species Sanguibacter sp. 25GB23B1. Next base: position 83,222 of record NZ_JBDYKL010000008.1, on the reverse strand, counting down.
CCAGTCGAGGTTCTGGGTGAGGTAGCCGCCGAGCAGCAGGCCGATCGCGCCGCCCATGCCTGCGATGGCACCGAAGACGCCGAAGGCGCGCCCGCGCTCTCTCGGGTCGGTGAACGTCGTGGTGAGCACGGACAGTGCCGCGGGCGCGAGGGCGGCGGCGAACACGCCCTGGAGAGCGCGGGCCGCGACGAGCAGGGGGAAGGTCTGAGCGGCACCGCCGAGCGCGGACGCCAGGGCGAACCCGACGAGCCCGAGAAGGAACATGCGGCGTCGACCGAACATGTCCGAGAGTCGCCCGCCGAGCAGGAGGAGGCTCCCGAAGGCCAGCGCGTAGGCGGTGACGACCCACTGGCGGTCGTTGTCGGTGAAGGTGAGGTCCAGCTGTGCGGACGGGAGTGCGATGTTCACGATCGTCGCGTCGAGCACGACCATGAGCTGGGCGAGGGCGACCGTCGCGAGGACGAGCCAGCGTCGCGACGCTGGGGGAGCAGCATCGCGGACGGGTGGTCCCGCGGGATGAGGGGACGTGAGTGAGGGCATGAGGATCTCCGGGGACGTCGTGGTCGGTGGCACGACACTAATGCAGAACTCGACAGTTCCGAAACCCCTCGGTCTCGATTTGTCTCCGCGTGCTCGTCTCAGCCACAATGGGACGCGACGAGGAGGCAAGATGGACGTGCAGGACGACCAGCGAGCGCAGGTGCAGCCCGCGCGACGTCCCGGTCGACGCCGCGACGACACTCGTGACAGGGCGATCCTCGATGCCGCCCGCGAGCTGCTCGTCGAGCGTGGCTACGAGAACATGACGATGGACGCTGTCGCCGAGAGGGCGGGAGCCGGCAAGGCGACCCTCTACCGCCGGTGGTCCTCCAAGACCGCCCTCATCGTCGAGGCCATCACGTGTCACCGCTACACCGATCTGACCATCGAGGACATCCCCGACACCGGGTCGTTGCGGGGGGACCTGCTCGAGGTGCACCGTGCCAAGATGCGGACCGACACCGACGCACTCATGGCAGGGCTCGCGGCCGCGGTCCGGGACGAGCCGCAGGTGGCGTCGGCATTCCAGCGCCAGTTCGTCCAGGCCCGCACGGGCCTCATGCGTGATCTCTTCGAGCGGGCGGACCGCCGTGGCGAGATCCCCCCGGGACGAGACCTCGACATGATCGCGACGGTCGGGCCGGCGATGATCTCCTACCAGAAGGCCATCACCGGCCGACCGCTCGATGCCGACTTCATCGTGCGGCTCATCGACACCGTCGTCGTCCCGCTGGCGACCGCCGTGAGCCCCAGCGAGGCGCAGGGGCGCTGAGCTCGGGGGTCACTCCACGGGCTCGGCCCCCGTCCGCCGACGGCGGAGGACCAGGAGCGCAGCACCCGCGCCGACCAGCACCGCGGCGACTGCGAGGATCGCGCCGATCTCCGCTCCCGTCCGCGCGAGCGACCCGGAGGTGCCCGTGGTGCTCGACGGAACCGCCGCGCCCGCGACGGGCGCCGTGGCCGTCACCGTGACCTCGGCCTGCGCCAGCAGGACACCGTCCGGACCGCGCACCTGGAGATGGTGGACGCCAGCGGCGAGCGTCGCCGGGATGGCCACCGTGACCGACGCGCTACCGTCTGTGACGACGGCAGACCCGAGCCGCTGGTACTCGCTCGCGATGCCGACCTCGATCTCCGGCACGTCCAACCCCGTCACCCGGACGGTGACCGGTTCGCCCGCCCGCAGCGACGGGGTGTCCAGACTGATGACCGGAGCGCTGGGTTCCTCCGGTGTCGGAGCGACCGCGACGGTGATCGGGACGGAGGCCGACCGGCCGCCGAAGGAGACCGTGACGAGCTGTGCGCCGGCGACCGACATGTCCGGCGACGAGAACACGGCCTCGGTCGTGACGTCGCGTGTCGTCTCGTCCGCGTACGTCGCGGTGACGGCCATGCCCGTCCGGTCGAACACGTCACCCACGGTGTAGTCAGCGCGCGCCGGTGGTGTCACCGCGATCGACACGAGCTCGACCTCCACCGTGACGAGCCCGTCGAGTGCGGAGCTCACGAGCGTGGCAGCGGCATCGACATCCGTCTGCGACGCACGCGAGCCGGCCAGCACGACCTCCGCTGTCTCGATCGCGGTGTCGAGCGTGGCGAGCGATGTCGGCGTGAACTGCGCCCGGTCGATCCCGCGCGCCTCGGCGACTGCGCTCTGGAGTGCGGTGGTGTCGACGACCTCGGTCGCCTCGACCAGCGTGAGGCGGATGTCGTCGAGGTTGCCCCAGGCGCCGGCAGACAGGGCGAACGTCGCCCCGACGGTGACGGTGCCGTCGCCTCCGACGACCACCTCGTCGACGGTCGCCGTCGAGTACACCTGCCAGCCGTCGAGCCTGATCGGTGCGGTCGACTCCTGGCCGCCGCTGGTCGCTCGGAGCAGCATCTCGTCGGACGCTCCGGCGGCACCGCCCTGGCTCGTCGCCGTGAGCCGGTACGTGCCGGCGGGTACGCCGGTGACGGTCTGCTCGATCCCGAACGTGTAGGCCGTCCCCAGCCAGAACTTCAGCGCGTTCGCGCCGTGGGCCGCGTCGACGTCCGGTGTGACGGACGCGCCGGTCCCGGTGAGCGTCCACATCGAGAGGTCGTCGTCCTCGAAGCTGTGGTTGGCGACGTGGTTCTCGGCGGTGACGGAGATCGTCGCCGACGCCGTGAGGCCGTCGACGGTCGTCCCGGTGACCTGGTAGGTCCCCGGACCCCGGATCCAGTCGACTGCGTTGCTCCACGTCACGGGATGCGCCTCGACGGAGCCGTCGTTGTAGGTGACGTCGACCGTGCCTGGCAGGGTGATCGGGTCGCCGTCGAGGACGGCGATCTCGACGGCCTCGATGCTCACGACCTCGAGTGGAGCGGTCGTGCCGGTGCGGGCGTAGCGGAAGACGTTGAGCGACTCGAGCGGAGCCCCGGTGGCGTCGAACATCGCCTGGTTGTCCCAGGACGAGCCGCCGTACCACTCGCCGGCGTCCTCCGGGTCGTACTCTCCCGCGAAGCTCGTCGCCCAGCCGGACCCGTGCGTCTCCCAGAGGACCTTGTTCTGGTCGAGCTGGGCAGGGGTGCCCACCGGCAGCCACGCGGGCTCCCAGTAGAAGACCCCCAGACCTGCGGGGCCGACGTCGGTCACCGCCTGCATGACGTCGCGCACGGCGGTCGCCTGGCCCTGGACCGAGGACGGGTACTGGGTGAAGCCGGAGGACGGCTTGATCGTGTTCTCGTGGCCGTCGCCGTCCTCGAGGGTGTAGTTCCAGGACGTCTCGGCGACCATGACCTTCTTGTCGTACGTCGCGGCGACGTCCGTCAGGACGGAGGTGAGGTTCTGGAGCGAGCCGTGCCAGAACGGGTAGTACGAGCTCGCGAAGACGTCGTACTCGACACCGTAGGTGTCGAGACCCGCGGCGATCGAGGCGTAGGAGCCTGCGCGCTCGGGGTTGGTGAAGTGCAGGGCGACGAGCGCGTCGGGGAAGACCTCGCGCACCGCACCGCTCCCGGCGGCGAAGATCTTCGACATGTTCGCGAGCCCGGTGACTCCGGCGACCCCGTTGTTCGTCTCGTTCCCCACCTGGACCATGCCGACGTCGACGCCCGCGTCCTCGAGCTGCGTGAGTGCGTCGCGAGTGTATGCAGCGGTCGCGTCCGCCTTCTCGTCGACCGTCAACCCCACCCAGGCCTTGGGGGCCTGCTGCTTGGCCGGGTCCGCCCAGAAGTCGGAGTAGTGGAAGTCGACGAGCAGCCGCATGCCGTGCTCGGTGGCGCGCTCGCCGATCTCGATGGCGGTCGCGAGGTCGTTGTTGCCACCGCCGTAGCCGCGTCCCTGCGTGTCGGCTGGGTCGTTCCAGACGCGGACTCGGACGTAGTTGATGTCAGCCGACTCGAGGACGTCGAAGACGTCGGCCTCGTTCCCGTCCCAGTCGCGGAAGGTCACACCGCTGTCCTCGAGAGCGACGATCGACGAGATGTCGACGCCGTTGATGAAGTCCTCGGCGAGGCCGTCGACCTTGTCGACGACGATCCCTGCCTCGATCGGGCCCGAGGGGTCTGCCGCCGAGGCGACCTGGGGAGCGCAGAGGACTGCGCCGATCGTGGCCAGCGCCGCGAGCCGTGCCGTCTGGCGTCGTCGTGGTGGGTGCATCTCGCATCACGTCCTGTCGAGCGTCGTTGTTCGAAGGTGGACCAGACGGGTGCGGCAGACCGTGGGGGCGGTCTGGGCGGTATGTCGTCGGTGACACCGCCAGTCTGGATTGCGCAGACTGTACACGGTCACAGGGTGAGTGCGAGAGCCTGTGTTGCAATGCCTCTCAGATCCTGGGATAGCAACGATCTGACTCAGTCAGACGGCTGGGACCGCGCACAGTCGGCGGTGTGGAGTGGATGACGGGCGACAGGCCGGCGGCGCGCCCATTGATCGGTCCCCGACCGGCCGCTAGCGTGGTCACGATGACCGCTGACCGCGTAGGGACTCTCGACGCGGTCGACGAGGCTGCCACGCTCCTGGGCTCGCGAGTACCGCACGACCCACCCCTGAGAGGACCAGCATGAACCGAGACGTCGACCCCGAGAGCGTCGTCGCCCGACGCGAGCTGACCCTGGACGGACGGGACGTCACGCTCCTCGTCGGCGCGGCGCGACCGTTCGCCGACGACGAGCCGGACGTCTTCTGCCCGTTCCGGCTCGAGGAGGCCGACGGCACCGAGATCTGGTCCGCCGTCGCCGGTGGTGTCGACACGGCCCAGGCGGTGCTGCTCGCACTCACCGGCGCGGGCGAGCGCCTCGCGGCGCACGACGGTGACGTGACCTTCGCCGGGAGCCACGAGCTCGGCCTTCCCCGGATCTCGACGTCCGGTGCCGGCTGGACCGCCTCGTTCAGTCACGGGCTCGACACCCCGGACACGGCGTCAGCTAGCCTGCCAGGGTGACCTCCATACCCCACCTGTCCGACGTCGTCAGCCTGCTCGACGCGCGTTTCCCACCACGCGCCGCAGAGTCCTGGGACAGGGTCGGGCTCGTCGTCGGTGAACCGCGGCGCGAGGTCCGCAAGGTCCTCTTCGCCGTCGACCCCGTCCGGACCGTCGTCGAGGAGGCACTCGAGTGGGGTGCCGACCTCCTCGTGACGCACCATCCGCTCCTCCTCGACCCGGTGAGCTCCGTCGCGGCGACCACCGCCAAGGGTGCCGCCATCACCTCGCTCGTCCGCGGAGGGTGCGCGCTGTACGTCGCCCACACCAACGCAGACTCCGCCGCAGGGGGCGTCGCGGACGCGCTCGCGGACCTGCTCGGCCTCGTGGACCGCCGACCGCTCGTCCCAGCCGACGGCCTCCCGCTCGACAAGCACGTCGTCTTCGTCCCCACACCGTCTGCTGGTGATCTCGTCGATGCGATGACCGCAGCCGGCGCCGGATCGATCGGCGAGTACTCGCGCGTCGCATGGACCACGACGGGCATCGGAACGTTCGTGCCCTCCGACGACGCCACGCCGGCGATCGGCTCCGCCGGCGTCGTCGAGGAGGTCCCGGAGACCCGCGTGGAGATGGTCGCCCCCCGGGCGGCCCGTACCAGGGTCATCGAGGCGATGCGCGCAGCCCATCCGTACGAGGAGGTCGCGTTCGACGTCCTCGAGCTCGCACCCCGTGCCGCCGGGACAGGGCTGGGTCGTGTCGGCCGGCTCGGGAGCCCGTCGACGCTGCGCGAGCTCGCGCAGCACGTCGCGACCGTGCTGCCGGGGACCGCCCAGGGCGTCCGGGTCGCGGGCGACCTCGACTCGCGCGTCGCGACGGTCGCCGTGCTCGGCGGGTCCGGCGGGTCGCTCTTCGACGCCGTGCGCGCTGCGGGGGTCGACGTCTACGTGACCTCCGACCTGCGCCACCACCAGGTGTCGGAGCTCCGCGAAGAGGTCGAGTTCCAGGCGATCGCCGACGGGCGGTCGCCGGAGAGCGCGACGCCCTTCGTCATCGACACAGCGCACTTCGCGAGCGAGTGGCCCTGGCTGCAGCACGCCGAGCAGGACCTGGTGCACGATCTCGGTGCGATCGGCACTACGGTTGAGACCCGGGTCAGCACCCGTCGCACCGACCCCTGGGTCGCGCGCGTCGCGTCGAGCGGCCCGATCGAGAACTGAACACTCATCAGCGCTACGGAAGGACACCACCCGTGACCACAGCACCCGTCGAGGACCAACGTCGGCTACTGGAGGTCCAGGCGCTCGACACGCGGGTCCAGCAGCTCGCGCACAAGCGCACGTCGCTCCCTGCGCTCGCTCGTGTCGCGGAGGTCGAGTCGCAGCTGGCCGACCTCCACACGGCGCTCGTCACGTCCCGCACGGCGGTCAACGACCTCCGACGCGAGCTCTCGAAGGCCGAGACGGACGTCGAGCAGGTCCGTGCGCGAGCGACCCGCGACCAGTCTCGCCTCGACTCCGGAGCGGTCGGCGCGAAGGACGCGCAGGCGCTCGTGAGCGAGCTCGAGTCCTTGGCTCGTCGACAGAACGAGCTCGAGGAGATCGAGCTCGAGATCATGGAACGGCTCGAGGCCCACGAGGACGCGCTCGCGAAGCTCGACGAGGCGAACGCGAAGGTCCTCGAGGCACAGGCCGAGGCCGCGGCGGAGCGGGACGCGGCGTTCGCCGAGATCGACACCGAGCTGAACGCCGTTCAGGCGCAGCGGGTGGGTGCAGTGGACGGCATTGACGCCGGCCTCGTCAAGCTCTACGACAAGCTCCGCGGACAGCTCGGTGGCCTCGGTGCCGCGGCGTTCCGCGGACGGCGCTGCGAGGGATGTCGTCTCGAGATGAACCCGACCGACGCGCAGCGGATCCGCACCGCCGCACCCGAGCAGGTCATCACCTGCGAGGAGTGCGACCGGATCCTCGTCCGCTCCGTCGAGCCGAAGCCGGTCGACTGACCGTGCCTCCGGAGGACGACGTCTCGTCAGAGCCTTCGCCTGACGGGGCGACGTCTCGTCACGCCGTGCCCCGGCCACCGGGCACCTCGCCACGCTTCGACGCCGCCGAGCCCCTGACGATCGTCCTCCTGCGCCACGGGGTCACCCCGCTGACGCTCTCCGGCGCCTACTCCGGAGGCGGCGTCCCGGGCCCGAGCCTCACCGGCCACGGACGGATGCAGGCCGCTCGCGCAGCGGACCTGGTCCACCGGGTCGGGCGAGACCTCTGGCAGGACCTCCCGCAGCCACGCGAGATCGTCGCGTCACCGATGGTGCGCACCCAGGAGACGGCGGCGCCCGTGGCGCACCGGCTCGGGCGAGGCATCGAGACCGGCCCGGCCTTCGCGGAGTGCGACTTCGGAGAGTGGGAAGGTCTCACGGCCGCCGAGATCGAGGAGCGGTGGCCGGGCGAGGCCCGGCTGTGGCACGAGACCGGGACGTTCCAGCCGCCGGGCGGTGAGTCCGTCGCCCAGGTGGGGGAGCGTGTGTGGGGTGGCGTGCGCACGCTCCTCGACGCCGGTGTCGACCGCACGGTCGTCGTCGTGTCCCACGCGGTGTCCGTCCGTGCGCTCATCGGGACCGCTCTCGGAGCCCCGGCCTCGCACTGGTCGCGCATCCGGCTCGCCCCCGCATCGTTGAGCATCGTGCGCGTCTGGCGTGACGAGACGGCGGAGGTGTCGGTCGTCGGCATCCCGTGCGAGATCTGACAGGCGACCTCGAGCGCTATCGGACGACGAGCTCCAGGACCGAGGAGCAGGACGGGCCCGCCGTGTGCGTCGCATCGAGCAGCGTGGTTCCGACGAGCTCGTGCGCGGCCTTGTAGAGCTCTTCTCCGGAGCGTGGTGACTCGCCACCGCGGGTGAGCAGGTGGCGGACGAGGAGCCCGCGCGTGTGCTTCGCGTTGTGCGAGACCACGGTGCGTCGCCCGTCGAGCTCCCGCAGGACCCGCACCGTCACCCAGTCCGTCCCACGTGCCGGCCGCCAGGCGGCGAGATAGGCCGCCGAGCGACAGTCGACGACGACGTCGTCGAGAGCGCGAGGTGCGAGCGCCGTCTCGAGGTGCGGCCGCCAGGACGGCGCGAGGCGCCCGATCCCGGGCAGCTCGGTGCCCATCGACAGGCGGTAGGCGGGGATCCGGTCGTCTGGCCCGACAGCGCCCCAGAGCGCGGACACGGTGACGACGCTCGTCCGGGCGAGCTCGGCAGCCTCGCCGGTGAGCGACGCGAGATCCGCAGCGGCGTAGAGGACGCCCGAGTAGACGTCAGCGGCACGCCCGGCCGGTTCGACGTCGAGCCGTGTGTTGCGTGCCACCTCGTCCGCCAACCCCGCACCGACGCCGAGCACGGTGAGGGCATCCCGGCGCGCCAGCGCGCGCCGCAACGCCGTGAGGACCTTCCGACGGTGCCGAGAGAGGCCCGGGCTGCTCGAGGCGGCGAGGTCGACCGGGTCGCCCGCAGCCGACGGGGTCTTTCCCTCGGACGGGGGGAGGAGGATGAGCACACGACGATTTTAGTGCGTGCACACGTCCGCCCCGTCCGGTAGGTTCTGCGCCCATGGCACAGGTCAAGGTCTACGGCAGACGCTCCGCCTGGGCGCACGAGCGTGACGCGCTCTCCGGGCGGATCCACGACGCTCTCGTGGAGGCGTGGAAGCTGCCCCGCGACAAGCGGTTCCAACGCTTCCTCTGGCTCGACGACGACGATCTCGTCGCCCCGCTCCGTGGCGAGCGCTACCTCGTCGTCGAGATCGTGGCGTTCGCCGGACGGAGCCCGGAGGCGAAGCGGGCGCTCGTCGCGGCGCTCTACCAGCAGGTGTGCAGAACGTTCGATCTCACGGTCGACGACCTCGAGATCGTCATCCTCGAGAGCCCGCAGGACGCGTGGGGGATCCGCGGTGTGAGCGGCGACGAGCTCACGCTCAGCTACCCCGTCTCGATCTAGTCCTCGCGCCGAGTAGGCTCTTCCCTGCGGATGAGTTGGCCAGGCGACCGCGTCGAGGGGTTCGCCCCTCGCCGAGGAACGTCCGGGCTCCACAGAGCAAGGTGGTGGGTAACGCCCACCCGGGGTGACCCGCGGGACAGTGCCACAGAGAACAGACCGCCGACGCGCTCGCGCGCCGGTAAGGGTGAAACGGTGGTGTAAGAGACCACCAGCGTGCCGGGTGACCGGCGCGGCTAGGTAAACCCCACCTGGAGCAAGGTCAGACAGGATGCGTTCGAGGGCTGCTCGCCCGAGCATCTGGGTAGACCGCTAGAGACGTGCGGCAACGTACGTCGTAGATGGATGGTCGTCACCTGCGCGCGGGCAACCGACGCAGGCACAGAACCCGGCGTATCGGCCAGCTCATCCGCCTTTTGGCGAGCCATTCCCCGAGGCGCGCGCGAAGCTCGTCGTCGGTCGGCTCGCGCACGACGGTGACGATCGCGTCCCCCGTGATGACGGCGTCCGGCTTGAGGTGCAGGACGAGGGACGCCGGGCCGCCGGCTGCCTGCCCGAACTCGACCGCGACGATATCGTCCGACACGTCCACGCCGTCGACGGTGACGCCCGCCGTGACGGGGGACGTCGTGGTGAGCGTGAAGGGCGTGGTCTCAGCGGTCGGGGTCGTCATGCCCCGATGGTCACTCGGGCGGTGTGACGCGATTGCGGACGATGACGGCGTTGCGCGCTGCGGCCTTGGACCCGACGACGCCGTCCGCGAGGTCGATGTTCGTGCGGCGCCGTGTCGCCACCTGCCGGTCGAGGTTCACGCTTCGAGGCTGGCGGGCGTAGGCGGCCGCGCGAGCCTCCTCCGCGGCCTGCTGGTCCGCGCGCTGCGCCTCCGTGGTGGTGGCCCGGGCGCGCTTCGCGTCCGCCTCGCTCTCGATGTCGATGCGCGGCGAGGACGAGCGGTGGCAGTTCGGGTGGCTGATCGGGTACTCGCGCGCCCGCTTAAGGGTCACGATCATGCCGTTGGCCTTCTGCAGGTCCGCGTGGTCCGTCCACCCGCAGTCGGCGCCGTCGAAGATCTCCATCCACCCGACGCCGAGCGCCTCGGCCTGGTTGAACGCGCCCTCCTGGTGGGCGATCGCCGTCTTGGTGCGCAGGACCATGTCCGTGTACGTCGACAGGCCAACCTTGCGCCCGTTCGCGTACGTGATGGACGTGATCCCGTTCGGGATGAGCTCGGCTGCGAGGCGCACGCCAGCCTGCTCAGCGGTCAGACCCGTGTAGATCTTCGCGCGCACCCAGTCGCGCGTCATCGTCCGCGTGAACGCCTTTGCGGACTCGTCCATGCCGCGGGTCGCGAGGAGGATGTCGTCCATCGTGTCCTGGGCGAGGGCGGTGATCGCACCGGCGTCGATGGCTGTGAACGACGCGACCGTGTTCACCGCTACGGCGGTCGTGAACGCACCGACCTCGTAGGCCGCCTGCGTCGCGGTGAGGACCGACGTGGCGGCGAGCGTGTCGACCTGGTCCCCGAGCGAGCGCACGGACGCCTCCAGCTCCTTGAGCCGGTACGCGCGCACCGACGGCACGAGGCCCCACCACTCGAGAAGGAGGGCCTCCTGCTCGCGCATGATCCACGCCCAGACCGCGGTCACGTCGGCGCGCAGCTGGGCGGTGAGGTTCTCGATGCTGTCGGGCTGGGTCACCGGTAGCGGTCCGGGCGCAGGATGGGCGCGACCTGCATCCGACCGGACGTGTCGGTCGGGTTGAGGAGGTCCTCGAGACGCGCGATCTGCGCAGCGAGGCTCGCGAGGTTCGCCTTCGAGAAGCCGACGTTCAGGACGCCGTCGAGACCGAAGTTCGAGACCTCCTGGCCGCCAGCGGACGCGTCGGCGTACCGGCGCTTGAGGACCCGGATCGCGACGGGCAGCCAGTGCCCGAGCTCGTCAGACCAGCCTTCGAGGACGGTGTCGTTGGGTGCGGTGCCGACCTCGTCGCGGATTCGCGCGAGGTCCGTGTCAGAGATGGCCATGGAGGAAGAGTCGCCCCACCGCTGTGACTGGTGCAGTCCACTCCGGCGTGCACTGCACCAGTCACTCGCGTCAGAGCTTGAGGCCCCTCAAGCTGTTCTTCGCGAGGATGTTCTGCACCGCGATCTTGATGGATACCTTCGCAACCGATCCAACAGCCTTCGCCCGGTAGGTGTAGTAGTTGTTGATCGCAGTGATCTCTTGCTGCGGCGTGATGTCGGACCGTTGCGAGAGGTCGTAGTAGCAGTTCGTGTACCCCACGTACTGGATGGCGTCGCGGTACTCTGCCTTGCTCTGCTTGGCCGCAAGGTTGACGTAGGGGGTGACGCACGCGTTGAAGGCACTCGACGCGGGGGACGCGCTCGCGGGTCCACCGGCGGCGATCAAGCCGCCTCCCGCAAGTGCGCCGGCGAGAGCGAGGGAAGCAAGGCGCTTTCGAAGAGTGAGCATTTGGTCTCCATCATCGTTGAGTCCGGTCTCTCCGGATCGCTCTGAACTTCGGTCACGAAAGACGGTAACTTGAGCGGCCGTTTCACCTTCCTCAGGTATGTCAACACGGCGTCGAGGTGGATGTCGACGATTGGCTGTTCGTGCAAGACCGCGGGCCCGGTTCACCCGCAAGCCCGGCTGGGATCTCGACTGTCCAGAGCTACTATCAGTTCCGTGAACATGAGCTGGTGGAATGGCGACACTGTCAAGGTTCGGGGCGGTGCGGACTACTGGACTACCGCACCGGATCCTGCGCAGAGGGAGCATGAAGAGGTGTCGGATGCTCATATTCGCGCTCGGCTTCAGGTGGCTGAAGACATCGTGGAACGCCAACGATCATCCTTCGATACGCCTCTAACTATTCCACTCTTGGCGTTCATCGCGGTACTCTTGCCGCTGATTGTTTCCTTCATAGTCGACTCAAACAGGGCGAGCGAAATCGATCAAATGTCCATAACTGAGAGTGTTATGAACTGGCTTCGAGTCTCATACATCTTCCTCATGTCCTTCATTGCCATAGGTGTTGCGAGGCACGCCCAGCTTCGGCAACGACGCGGTGCGGCCGCATTGCGCTGGGTGCGGTACCTGAATAGCGAACTCGAGACGCGCGCAGAGGAGCGTCGCGTTGCGGAACGGAAGGTCTCGGCTCTGACTCCCGCGGTGGCGCCCAGCATCTCCGCACACCTGCGGGCGGCAGGGAGCCTTGCGGCGCATGCGCCAGCCTTCCGAGCCCTTAGCCGTTCGAAGTAGGGAGCGGGGTGCCTGAAAGGGTCGAACTGCGACAATCCCAGTCCATCGGCGGTTAGGGTTCGGATAGCGCGCGATCGTAACATCGCGTGGGTCTGCGTTCCTTGACATGCCATGGCTGACGAGCGCCGACCTTGTCTTCGCGTGGACCAATCCGCCGGTCAGCTTTATCCGGATTCCTTCTGCCACAATCGGGCCCCTTGCTCAGTCGTTCGGGTATGCGTGCTCAGGCATGACGGGCCAGATGATGTCAGAGACGTCCCACTCCTCGAGGCCCTTGCCCACGATGAGCAGGTCCCGGATCTCGAGGGGGTCATGCCGTCCGCGTAGCACTCGCCGAAGAGCGGCATGACGCGGATCATGGCGCGCCGAACGCGCCCACTCGGATCGTAGGACCAGTCGTTGTTCTCCATGATGTCCTTCCGTTTTGGGTGATCACCAGGAGTTCCCAGCGATCGACATGTTCGCGGCCGCAGGCCACGCCAGGGTGCTTCCAGATGTACGGGCCTGGATCAGTCCGGTCGTAGCGTTCACCTGGAACTGGAGTGCGGACGGCCCGGTGTAGGAGCCGCCAACCAGAAGGCCGACGGCCGGTCGCAGCCCTTCTGGGATGGTGCCGAGTGCGACGAACGAGCCCGATGCGATCGACCCTGACACGTCCGCGTTGAACGCGCCCCTGGACTGGATGATGCCGTTGCGTCGGCGCACCACCATCGAAGACGACCACCCGGTCGCGGGAGTGACTGCTTTCCAGTCGGTGTCTGGCTCATATGTCTGACCGACCTCGCGCCACGAAGTCCACGGCTCGCTCGAGAAGCGCGCACGCCAGAAGTGCCTCGCCCGGTTGCTCCCGCCGTACACCTCATACGTTTGGTACGTGAAGTTCGGTCCGGCGGCCTTCACGGTCAGGAAGCCGGCGAACGAGACTGGATACCCCACCCCGGTCGCTGCACCTGAGTTCGTGTCCTGATGGAAGATGCCAGCCGAGCGATAATCGTCGAGCTTGTGCTGGGTCGCCGGTAGTGGCGCTGGCACCTGGAATCCAGTCAAAGCATGGCGAAGGGCCTTGAGGTCTATGGCAAAGGCCGTGGCGAGCAGGAGGGCGCGGCTCGAGAGGCTCACGCGAGCGCTGCTTGGTAGATAGCAACGAGGTCGACCTCCGTGTCACCGACGGCCGCAGCGGACGCGGCACCGATGTTCGACCGGCCCTGGGCTTGCTGGGTGGTGTCGAACGCCTGCGCGGCATCCACGCGCACGCGCAGGGCGATCGCGCTCAGCACACCGTTCACGATGGCCTGGTCCGCGGCGAGCGCGTCGGCGAACTCCTTGAGCGTGTCGAGCGAGCCCGGTGCGCCGGCGACGAGCGCCGTGATGGCCATGTCGATGCTGGAGACGATCTTCGACGACGAGTAGGTGGTCTCGGTCGAGACGTTGGCGTCGTCGATCGAGTCGCCACCGCCGCCCCCGGAGAGCGCGAGAGCACGAGCCTCGTTGAGGGCTGCGACGAGGTTGCCCTTCGCCGTCGTGGTGAGGCCCGACAGGTCGGTCAGGTTGCCGTTGACGAGTGTGCGGAGGGCCTTGGCTTCGGTCGCGGAGCGGAGCGCGAGCTCCTCGAGGTTCGCCTGCAGAGTCATCAGAGGAGTCCGTTCTCGTAGATCAGCCGGAGCCGAATCATGTTGTCGTATGCGGGGTGGGGTCGTTGACGTGCTCGGTGAGGTTGCCGCCGACGAGGGACGCGAGCCATTCGGACTGGGTGCCGACGAACCCGTCGAGCAGGACCACCTGGTATGCGGACAGGCCGGCGGGTCCGGGCGGGGAGATGGCCTCGGTCACTTCGATGACGGCCTGGGCCTGCTCGTGCACCTCGATGACCGTGCGGGCGGGCTCGATGACCTCGATGACGGGGTGGCTCACGGTGCGGTCCGGGTGGCGTCGGGGGAGACGGTCACGGCGCCCATGACGAAGCGCACGACGGTCTCGCCGTTGATGAGCTCGAGGTCCCCCACGCCGGTCGGGAGCGCTTCACCGTCGGTGATGTTGCTCCGCGTGGGCGGCGGTCGCGCGGTCACCGACTCGGCGAGGTCTGCGATCGCGCTGAGGGTCTCAGAGCTGCACGTGAGGGCGGTGAACGGGGCGGGCTGGAAGCCGCCGTTGATGCACGCAGCCGGTCTCGCGGTTGCGCCTTTCGTCCGGAGCGGCGGGGTTGCCGAGGATGACGAGGGCGCCCAGAGTTTCGATCTGCGCACGGCGCCTGCCCATGTGGCGGATCCGGCCGATGTCGCCTTTGTCGGCGGCGCCGGTCTTGACGCGTCGGTCGATCCGGCCATCAGAGAGGGTCACCGCCAGGTGATCGGCGGTGGCCTTCGCAGGCCGGGAGCCCGCGGCTCGTGCGGACTTCCGTGTGCGTGTCACGTCAGAACCGCGGCTCGTCGGTGAACGAGGAGCCACCGGAGGCGGCCGAGCCTGCCGTGGCCCACGGCTCGTCCGCCGTCGCTAGCCAGCGCTGACGTGCGACGACGCACGCCGACCCTGGGAACTTGAACACGCAACTACGTATAGTTTCGGTCAAGGGCTTGCCAAGAGGCGGCGGACGAAATAGCCTGAACATCGTCGTCACGGGCACTGTCGCATCAAGAAGTGGTGGACCCGTCGCGTGACACCAACTGGCTGAAAGCGGTGTGTCATGAATGAGCCCAAAGCGCAGGCAGGCGGAATCCGGCTGACCGAAGAACCACGTTCCAGCGTCGTGGACATGTGGGGCGAGATCGATGGGGCACTGAGGCCCCAGGCGAGCCTCGCACTCGCGAGCGCTCTCGATCGTGACCTCCCGGTCATCATCGACACGTCGCGTGTGACGTTCATGGACTCCACAGGGATCGCGTTCCTCGTGCAGTTCTACACGATCGGCCGGGAGGAAGGACTCTCCGTCGCCCTCCGGAACCCGCCCCGCGTGGTGAGTGACGTCCTCTCGATGCTCGGCGTCGACGGCTTCCTCAGCGCACAGTCCTCGAACCTCGTCGCCAGCTAGGCAAGCCGGCTCGCAGAGCACGCAGAACCACGAACAGGCCACGCACACGTGCGTGGCCTGTTCGCGTCGTACCCGTGCTCCCTCAGCGGGCGGAGCAGCTCCGAGCGGGACTAGCGCGCGCTGGCCTGCGCCGCGAGCGCAGCCGCACCGACGATCCCTGCCGCGTTGCGCAGCTTCGCGGGGACGATCGGCGCACGGAGGTCGAGCCGGGGGAGGAACTCCTCGTGGTGCTTGCTCACGCCGCCGCCGACGACGATGAGGTCGGGGGAGAAGAGCATCTCGACGACGCTGAAGTACCGCTGCAGGCGCTTCGCCCACGCGCCCCAGCCGAGGTCCTCGCGCTGTCGCGCGCTGTCGGCAGCGCGCGACTCGGCGTCGTGCCCGTCGATCTCGAGGTGTCCCAGCTCGGTGTTCGGCAGGAGGTTCCCGTCGACGATGAGAGCGCTGCCGATGCCGGTCCCCAGGGTGACGACGAGGATGACACCGTCCTTGCCCTGGGCGGCGCCGTAGGTGGCCTCGCCGAAGCCAGCGGCATCGGCATCGTTGACCGCGACGACCGGGCGCCCCAGGGCCTCGGCGGCGAGCGCCTGGAGGTCCGTGCCCGCCCACGAGGCGTCGAGGTTGGCGATGCTCGGGACCACGCCGTGGTGGATCGGCGCCGGGAAGGCGATGCCGACCGGCGTGTCCTGAGGGAGGTCGAACGACTCGGCCAGCTCGCGCAGGACGGCGCTCACGGCGTCCGGGGTCGACTTCGACGGGGTGGGGATGCGGATGCGGTCGGCCGCGAAGGTTCCGGTCGTGAGGTCGACCGGTGCACCCTTGATCCCGCTCCCGCCGATGTCGATGCCGAACGCTGTCTGCGTCCGGTGGCCCGTCGGGTTGTTCTCAGGTGAGGTGTTCATGGCAGGGTCAAGATCTCCGCTCCGGTGTCAGTGACGACCAAGGTGTGCTCGAACTGGGCTGTGCGTCGCCGGTCGGCGGTGACGACGGTCCATCCGTCGTCCCACACCTCCCAGTCGTAGGTGCCGAGCGTGAGCATGGGCTCGATGGTGAAGACCATGCCGGGCTCGATGACGGTGGCGTAGCTCGGCGCGGCGTCGTAGTGCGGGATGATCAAGCCGGTGTGGAAGGCCTCTCCCACACCGTGCCCGGTGTAGTCCCGGACCGTGCCGTAGCCGAAGCGGTCCGCGTACTTCTCGATGACGCGGCCGATGACGTTGACCTCGCGGCCGGGCTTGACGGCCTTGATGGCCCGCGCGAGCGCCTCGCGCGTCCGCTCGACGAGCAGTGCGGACTCCTCGTCCAGGTCACCCACCCCGAAGGTGGCGTTGTTGTCGCCGTGGACACCGTCGATGTAGGCCGTGATGTCGACGTTGACGATGTCGCCGTCGGTGAGGACGGTGGAGTCGGGGATCCCGTGGCAGATGACCTCGTTGACCGACGTGCACAGGGACTTCGGGAACCCGCGGTACCCGAGCGTCGACGGGTACGCGCCGTGGTCGAGGAGGAACTCGTGCCCGATGCGGTCGAGCGCGTCCGTCGTCACACCGGGCTCGACGTGGCGTCCGACCTCGGCGAGCGCCTGCGCGGCGATACGGCTCGCGACGCGGATCCGCTCGAGCGTCGCAGGGGCTACGACGTCCGGACCGGAGTACGGTGACGGCCCCTGCTTCCCCACGTACTCGGGTCGCGGGATCGAGGGCGGCACTGTGAGGAGCGGGCTCACCGTCCCCGGGGTGACTGCTGGTCTGGGCGCGTGCACGGTGGGCATGTCTGGCAGTCTACGGAATGAACCCTCGCGCTGCGGCGAGGGTGCTCGTGCGGGCCAGGGCCCGAGGAAGAGGGACGGGATGAAGACCGAGTTCTACTTCAACACCAAGACGCGCCAGGTCGAGGAGGGCAAGCCGTCGTCGTGGACGAACCGGATGGGGCCGTACCCGACCCGGGAGGCCGCAGCACGCGCGCTCGAGAAGGCGGAGCGCCGCACCGAGGCGTGGGACGAGGAAGACCGCCAGGACCGCGCGCCGGGCGACCCGGAGTAGTCGTCCGGCGCGTCGTCTGGTCCGGGCTGGTCAGTGCTCGTACTGGTGCTCAGGACCGGGGAACGTGACCGACCGGACCTCGGTGATGTAGTCCTGCGCCGCTGCGGACAGCGCCGCGCCGACCTGGCCGAACTGCTTGGCGAACCGCGGGGACCAGTCCCCGATCCCCGCCATGTCGGTCCAGACGAGCACCTGCCCGTCGACCTCGGAGCCTGCCCCGATGCCGATCGTGGGGATCCGGAGGATCTCGGTGACCCGAGCGGCGAGCGGCGCGGGGACCATCTCGAGGACGACAGCCACGGCCCCGGCCTCCTGGAGGGCGAGGGCGTCGGCGCAGAGCCGCTCGGCGGCCTCGTCGCCGCGGCCCTGGATGCGCTTCCCGCCGAGCATGTTCTCGGACTGCGGTGTGAAGCCGAGGTGACCGAACACCGGGATCCCGGAACCTGTGAGCAGCTCGACGTGCGGAGCGATGCGCGCACCACCCTCGATCTTCACCGCGTGGACCTCCGCCTCCTTGAGCATGCGGACGGCACTCGCGTGGGCGTGCTGCGGCGACGCCTCGTACGAGCCGAACGGCAGGTCTGCGACGACCATCGCGTACTGTGCGGCGCGCGCCACGGAACGGGACGCCACGACGAGCTCGTCGAGGGTGACGGGGATGGTCGTCGCGTGGCCGAGGACGTTGTCGCCCATCGAGTCGCCGACGAGGATGAGGTCGATGCCGGCCTCGTCGAAGATCCGACCGGTGATCGAGTCGTACGCGGTGAGCATCGTGAGCTTGGTGCCCGCCGCCTTGTGCTCGGCGAGGTGGTGGACCCAGAACCGCTTGCGCGACGGGGGCGTGCTCGGCACGGCGTTCGGCGTGGTCGATGGTCCCGGCGTGCTCGGGAGTGCGTGCTCTGCCACGGGGATACCTCTCTGTATCGGTTCAGGGGATGGACGGCAACGGGCTTCAGGCGATCGGCTCGCGCCAGCGTGACGTGATGGGGAGGCGGCGGTCGCGCCCGAACGCGAGGGCGGTGACCTTCGGTCCGAGCGGGTACTGGCGACGTTTCCACTCGGCCCGGTCGACGAGGCTGACCACCTTGTCGACGACAGCGTCGTCGAAGCCGCGCGCGAGCAGCTCGGCGCGGCCCTCAGCGTGCTCGATGTAGGCGTCGAGGACCTCGTCGAGGAGGTCGTACGGGGGCAGGGAGTCCTGGTCGACCTGTCCGGGCCGGAGCTCCGCGGAGGGCGGCTTCGTGATCGAGCTCTCCGGGATGGGCGGGATCTCGCCCGCGTCGACCGAGACGGTGTTGCGCCAGCGGGCCAGCGCCCACACGAGGGACTTGTCGACGTCCTTGAGCGGGGCGTAGCCGCCGACGGCGTCGCCGTAGATCGTCGAGTACCCGACGGCCAGCTCGGACTTGTTGCCCGTCGCCAGCACGAGGTGTCCCTCGGCGTTCGACAGTCCCATGAGGATCATCCCGCGGACCCGCGCCTGAAGGTTCTCGGCGGCGACGCCCTCGAGGTGCAGCTCACCCTGGAAGGCGTCGACCATCGGTTCGATCGACTGGACCCGGTAGCTCGCGCCGATCCGGGCAGCGAGGTCGGCCGCGTCGTCCTTGGAGTGGCCGGACGAGTAGACGGACGGCATCGAGACGCCGTGGACGTTGCTCCCGCCGAGGGCGTCGGCCGAGATGGCAGCGACCAGCGCGGAGTCGATCCCGCCGGAGAGACCGAGCGTGACGGACGTGAACCCGTTCTTGCGTGCGTAGCCGGCGAGGCCTGTGACGAGTGCCCGGTAGACCTCCTCCTCGGTCTCCAGCGGGGCGGCGATCTCGCCGCGGTGGGGCGTGGCACCGTCCTCGGCCAGGTCCCAGACGAGCAGGTGCTCGACGAACTGCGGGGCGCTCGCGAGGAGCGTGCCGTCGGTGCCGACGACGAAGGACCCGCCGTCGAAGACGAGGTCGTCCTGGCCTCCGACCATGTTGACGTACACGACAGGTGCCCCGACCTCGCGTGCCCGTCGTGCAGCGAGCTCGGTCCGGACGTGTCCCTTGCCCTGCTCGAACGGTGAGCCGTTGAGCACGAGCAGCATCTCGACCTCGGCGTCGTCCATCTCGGATACCGGGCCGCCGTCCTGCCAGATGTCCTCGCAGACGACGATCCCGACCCGCCGCCCGCCGATGTCGACGACGCAGCTCTCCTGGCCTGCGGCGAAGATCCGGGCCTCGTCGAACACGCCGTAGTTGGGCAGGTGGTGCTTGTCGTACGACGCGACGACCTGACCGTGCTGGAGCATGACCGCGCGGTTCGTCGGACGCGGCTCGGGGTGGTCCGCGCTGGGACGCACGGCGCCGACCGTCCCGACGACGACGCCCACGTCACCGAGACCGAGCGCGTCGAGCCTGCCGGCGATCGTCTGGAGCGCAGCCTCGGCCGCCCGCTGGAACGACGCCCGGAGGGCGAGGTCCTCGATCGGGTAGCCGGTGACCGTCATCTCGGGGAAGACGACGACGTCGGCCCCCGCTGCGGCCGCCTTCTGCGTCCAGTCGATGACCGCCTGAGAGTTCGTGTCGATGTCCCCGACGCACGTGTCGATCTGCGCGAGGGCCACCCGGATGTCCGCCATGGGCACCAGCCTAGGGTCTTCTGCGGACCCCCTGGGTGCGCCGGGCACCATTGTGGGCGGACATCAGCGATGATGTACGCATGGACAGGCAGCAAGAATTCGTGCTCCGCACGGTCGAGGAGCGCGACATCCGCTTCATCCGTCTCTGGTTCACCGACGTCTTGGGCATGCTCAAGTCCGTGGCGATCGCCCCGGCGGAGCTCGAGTCGGCCTTCACGGAGGGCATCGGGTTCGACGGGAGCGCCATCGAGGGCCTCACACGGGTCTACGAGGCGGACATGGTCGCGCGCCCTGATCCGACGACGTTCCAGATCCTGCCGTGGCGCGGGGACACCCACGGGACCGCGAGGATGTTCTGCGACATCCTCACGCCGGACGGCGAACCGTCCCTCGCCGACTCCCGCAACGTGCTCAAGCGAGCGCTCGCGAAGGCGAGCGACCAGGGCTTCACGTTCTACACGCACCCCGAGGTCGAGTTCTACCTCTTCGAGCCCCCGACGCCCGACGGCCCCCTCATCCCGATCGACCACGGCGGCTACTTCGACCACGTCGCCCGGACGCAGGGCCACGACTTCCGTCGGGCCGCGATCACGATGCTCGAGTCGATGGGCATCTCCGTGGAGTTCTCCCACCACGAGGCCGGCCCCGGTCAGAACGAGATCGACCTGCGCTACGCCGACGCGCTCACGACCGCCGACAACCTCATGACCTTCCGCACCGTGGTCAAGGAGGTCGCGCTCGAGCAGGGCGTCTTCGCGTCGTTCATGCCCAAGCCGCTCGCGGACCAGCCCGGCTCCGGCATGCACACGCACCTGTCGCTCTTCGAGGGCGACCGCAACGCGTTCCACGAAGCCGGCGCGCAGTACGAGCTCTCGAAGACAGCCCGGCACTTCATCGCCGGTCTCCTCGTCCACGCGGCAGAGATCACCGCGGTGACCAACCAGTACGTGAACTCCTACAAGCGGCTCTGGGGCGGCGCCGAGGCGCCGAGCTACATCTGCTGGGGCCACAACAACAGGTCGGCTCTCGTGCGCGTCCCGATGTACAAGCCCGGCAAGGGCAACTCGAGCCGCGTCGAGTACCGCGCCCTCGACACGGCGACCAACCCGTACCTCTCCTTCGCGCTCATGCTCGCTGCCGGTCTCAAGGGCATCGAGGAGGAGTACGAGCTCCCGGACGCGACCGAGGACGACGTGTGGGAGCTCACCGAGTCCGAGCGCCGCGCCATGGGCATCAAGCCGCTGCCGCAGTCGCTCGACGACGCGATCGCGATCATGGAGACGTCCGAGCTCGTCGCCGAGACCCTCGGTGAGCACGTCTTCGACTTCGTCCTGCGGAACAAGCGCCAGGAGTGGGACGGCTACCGGGCCCAGGTCACGCCGTTCGAGCTGAAGCGCCTGCTCCAGGTCCTGTGACGGACCGGCGGGATGCCGTGACGGCGGCAGGGTCGTGAGCATGTCACGCACGACCACGCTGAGCGGGCGGCTGACCCGGCTCGGTTTCGCCGACGTCTCGCGCGCGGCGCAGCTGTGTGCCGACGACGAGCTCGTCGCCGTCGTGGGAGCCGTCACGCCCGAGTCCGAGCTGCTGGCCTGCCTGGGCGAGGCCGCGGACCCCGACCTCGCGCTGCTCGCGATGGTGCGCCTGTGCTCGACCCTGTGCGCCGACGGGACGGACGCGTCTGTGGCACGGACCGTCGCGCTGCGCCGGCTCTTCGCCGACGGCGATGGTCGTGACGACGCTCGGGGTGACGACCACCCTGACGCCCCAGGCCCGGACGACGCCACCGTGCGCCGCCGGCTCGTCGCCGTCCTCGGTGCCTCGTCCGCGCTCGGGGACGACCTCGTGCGCCACCCGGACCTCCTCGACGTCGTGGCCGACGTGCGCCCTGCTGTCGGCATCGACGTGCGCGCCGTCCGGGCCGAGCTCCTCGAGGCGGTCGGTGCCGACCCGCTCGCCGACGTCCCGGTCGCGTCCGGGCACGGACCGGCGGTGGTGGACGCGATGCGCAGGGCCTACCGGCGACGGCTGCTGCGCATCTCTGCGACCGATCTCGTCTCCCACGAGCCGCTCTCCATCCTCGGTGCCGTCGGGGCGGCCCTGGCCGACCTCGCGGCGGCGGCGCTCGAGGCCGCCCTCGCGATCGCCCGCGCCGAGCTGCCCGACCACGGCGAAGGTGTCCGCATCGCGGTCCTCGGCATGGGCAAGTGCGGCGGTCGCGAGCTCAACTACGTGAGCGACGTCGACGTCATCTACGTCGTCGAGCCCGTCGAGGGCTTCACCGAGGACTACGCGACGACCGTCGGCTCGCGACTGGCGACCTGTCTGACGCGCGCGTGCGGCGGTCCCTCCTCCGAGCCCGCGCTGTGGCCCGTCGATGCCGCCCTGCGACCGGAGGGCAAGAACGGCCCCCTCGTCCGGACGCTCTCGAGCCACGTCTCGTACTACGAGCGCTGGGCGAAGACGTGGGAGTTCCAGGCGCTCCTCAAGGCGCGCCTCGTCGCCGGGGATGCCGAGCTCGCGGAGGCGTACGTCGACGCCGTCCGACCGATGATCTGGTCCGCGGTGAGCCGGCCGAACTTCGTCGAGGACTCCCAGGCGATGCGCCGCCGTGTCGAGGACAACGTCCCGGCCGCAGAAGCAGACCGTCAGCTCAAGCTCGGCAAGGGTGGGCTGCGAGACGTCGAGTTCACCGTCCAGCTCCTCCAGCTCGTCCACGGGCGCTCCGACGAGTCGATCCGTAGCCCCAACACGCTCACGGCGCTCGCCGCGCTCGCGACCGCCGGCTACGTGGGCCGGGAGCACGCGGCGAAGCTCGCCGTCTGCTACCGCTTCCTCCGCACGCTCGAGCACCGGATCCAGCTGTACAACCTCCGCCGCACCCACCTCATGCCGACTGGGGAGGACGACCTGCGTCGCCTCGCCCGCTCGATCGGGATGCGGATCGACGGCGCCGAAGGACTGCTGGCGCGCTGGCGGACCGTGCGGCGTGACGTCCGCACGCTCCACGAGGAGCTCTTCTACCGCCCCCTCCTGCCGGCGACCGCGCAGCTCTCCGCGGAGGAAGCCAGCCTGGCTCCCGATGCTGCCCGCGCCCGACTGGCGGCGATCGGCTACCGCGACCCCGCCGGTGCGTTGCGGCACATCGCCGCTCTGACCGAGGGGGTGAGCAGGCGAGCGTCGATCCAGCGACAGCTCCTGCCGGTCATGCTCGGATGGTTCGCCAACGGATCGGACCCTGACGGGGGACTGCTTGCGTTCCGGCGGCTCTCGGAGGAGCTCGGCGGCACCCACTGGTACCTCAAGCTGCTCCGTGACTCAGGATCCGCGGCATTCCGCCTGGCCTACCTGCTCTCGACCTCGAAGTACGTCGCCGAGTCGCTCGGCCGGTCTCCCGAGTCGGTCACCTGGTTGGCCGAGGACGCCGACCTGACGCCGCGACCCGTGGAGAGGCTGCTGCGGGAGTCGGACGCCTTCCTCACCCGCGCGACGGCGTGGGAAGCGGCCATCACGCTGCTCCGCGCGATGCGGCGCCGCGAGCTCGCCCGGATCGCCTGCGCCGAGCTCCTCGGTGTGTGCGACTCGCCTGCAGCCGCTCTCGGCATCTCCGACGCGGCGGACGCCTGCCTCGTCGGAGCCGTCCGCATCGCGCACAGGGTCGTCTGCGACGAGCAGGGCCTGAGCACGCAGTCGCCGCCGGCGATCATGTCGATCATCGCGATGGGCCGGCTCGGCGGACGCGAGCTCGGCTACGGCTCGGACGCCGACGTCATGTTCGTCTACGAGGCCAACGGCGACACGTCTGCTGCTGCGGCGCTCGCCTACGCCCACGCCGTGGCGCTCAAGATTCGTTCCCTCCTCGGCGCGACGAACGAGGAGCCACCGCTCCAGGTCGACGCCGACCTGCGTCCCGAGGGCCGCAACGGACCACTCGTGCGATCGTTCGAGTCCTACGTCGAGTACTACGACAGGTGGTCCGCCGCGTGGGAGAGCCAGGCCCTCCTCCGAGCACGCCCGGTCGCAGGAGACGCCCGCCTCGGTGAACGCTTCATCGAGCTGATCGACCCGCTGCGCTACCCGGAGGGCGGTCTCGACGCCGCGACGGTCCGAGAGATCCGCCGGATCAAGGCACGCGTAGAGTCCGAGCGGCTCCCGCGCGGTGTCGATCCGGCACGTCACCTCAAGCTCGGCAGGGGAGCGATCAGCGACGTCGAGTGGACCGTCCAGCTGCTCCAGCTCCTGCACGGCCACGCGGTCCCCGCCCTCCGCACGACGGAGACCCTCGCAGGTCTCGCGGCGGCGGAGGCAGCGGGGCTCATCGCGACGGAGGACGCCCAGACGCTCACGGCCTCGTGGCAGATGGCGTCCAACCTCCGCGACGCCATCGTCCTGTACACCGGCCGCGTCGGAGGGGCGATGTCCGACGTCCTGCCGTCCGACTTCCTCGCCCTCGCGGGCATCGCCCGTGCGGTGCACTACCCACCCGGGAACGGGGCGCAGGTCGAGGAGGACTACCTGCGGACGGCCCGGCGCGCCCGCAAGGTCGTCGAGCGGGTCTTCTACGAGATCGAGGACTGATCACCGTCGGACGGCGGTGCGGGTTCCCCGTCCGTGGGACCGTCGGCCGGCGCCCGTGTGTCGTCGACCTCTGACCACCCGTCGGACTTCGCGGGATCGCGGAGCATGTGCGAGTCGATGAGCTCGTGCCGCCGCAGGTACGTCGACGCCACGGCCTGGACGGTCGCCGCGATCGGCAGCGCGAGGAACGCACCCAGCGCGCCGAACACCGCACCGAACGCGAGCACGACGACGAACGAGACAGCCGGGTTCATCTGGAGGGCGCGCGCAGACACCTTGGGCGCGAGCCAGAAGTTCTCGACCTGCTGGTAGAGGACGATGAACGCGACCACGAGGAGGGCCTTCTGCGGGCCGTCCGTCGTCAGCGCGAAGATGACGGGCAGTGCACCACCGATGTACGTGCCGATCGTGGGGACGAACTGCGAGACCACGCCGGTGAAGAGCGCCAGAGGGAGTGCGTACGGGATGTCGACGATGGTGAGGAAGACCCCGGTGAACACGCTGGCGACGACCGCGAGGATGATCCTCGAGTTGAGGTAGTCGGAGATCTTCAGCTGCGAGACCTCCCACAGGCGCAGGACCTCGGTCTGGTTGCGCGGGCTGAGCCACCCGCAGATGGACGCACGGAACTTCGGTCCCGCGGCCGCGAGGTAGTACGCGACGAGGAGGATCGTCGTGAAGGCGAAGACACCGCCGAGCACCGACGAGCCGATCGCGATCGCACGCGTGGCCACCTCCTCGCCCCACTCGTTGATGAGCTGCGACTGCAGCTCGCGCATCTCCGGGAGCTTGACGGCGAACTGGTCCTCGGTCCACCCTGCGACGCTCGCGTACGTGTCCGGGAGGGTGGTGATGAGCTGGGCGGCCTGTTCGGCGAAGAGCGTGCCGAAGAGGGTGAGCACCACACCGACGGCGGACAGGACGCCGAACATCACGGTCCCCGTCGCCGCACCGCGCTTCCAGCCGTGCCGGACGAGCCAGAGGATCATCGGCTCCATCGCGAGCGCGAAGAACAAGGCGATGACGAGATTGACGATGAGACCCGAGAGAGACCCGAGGGCCCGCCACGCGAAGATGCCGACGAACGCGGCCACGACGGCGAGCGCGAGGGCGCGGGGCAGCCATCGCGGTGGTTTGGCGGACGCCCGGGTGCCTGGCCTCGGTGCGGGTGCGGTGGTCACCACTGTGCTCCTTCTCGCCGGACAGGTCCGGGTCGTCTCGTGCGTCGATGCTCAGCAGCGAGAGGCGCCGCGAGCCATGGCGAAACCTACCGCAGCGCGACCCGTGTGCGACGCTCGTACGGTCACGCGTCCGTCCGTGGTGTCGGTCTCGTGGGACGGCGCCGACAGGGAGGAGACTCGTGGGGTGCCCCCGGTCGTACTCACACTCCCGTTCACCGGACGGTGGCTCGTGCAGAACAGTCCCGCGCGCCGGGTGCCGAGCCATGGCACGGACCTGTTCGGCGAGCGCTACGCGATCGACTTCGTGGCGGTGGACGCGCGTCGCAGGACTGCTCCGGTCCGTGACTGGCGCTCCGTCCTGTCCACCGAGCCGGCATCGAGGTTCTATGCCTTCGGCCGCCCGATCCTCGCGCCGGTCGGCGGTGTGGTCGTGGTGGCGCACGACGATGAGCCCGACCACGCTGGGCGCCGCTCGCAGCTCGCTCTCGTCCCCTATGCGCTGGGGCAGGTCTCTCGGGTGCGTGCAGGGTTGGGTGCGGTCGCCGGCAACCACGTGGTCATCGGGCTGGACGACCGGTCGGTGTACGTGGCACTCGTCCACCTCCGTGAGGGGTCGGTGCGCGTCCGTGCTGGGGAACGCGTCACGGTCGGTCAGCAGCTCGCCGAGTGCGGGAGCTCAGGAAACTCGACCCAGCCGCACCTGCACGTCCAAGCCATGGACGGCCCGGACGCGTCGGTCGCGCGCGGCGTGCCCGTCGAGTTTCGTCAGTATCGTCTCTGGCACCGCGACGGGACGCCCACGGAGATCGTCCAGGGCATCCCGGACGAGCGGGCAGTCGTCGAACCGTCGACAGCGAGCGGCCGTCGCCGTCACGGCTGACTCCCGCCTCGGTCAGCCGGGCAGCCAGCTGAGCAGCTGAGCAGTCGTCTCAGGTGCGCCGAAGAAGCTGGTGTGCAGCACGCCCGCCGAGTCGGGGAACGTGAACGCACGGTTCCCCGCGACGAGCGGGGCAGGAGCCGTGCTGCCCTGAGACACGCCGAGGGTCGGGACGACGAGGTCGTTCGCCGTGCCCCCGAACACCCGGTCGATGACGGCGTTGGCCACACCTCCCGCCACGAGGGACAAGAGCGCGCCGGTCGGACGGTAGTCAGCGGCGATCGCGTAGTAGTCCGCCGTCGGACGACGCCCGCGGTCGAGCCGCTCGATGAGGTCCCCGCGCGGGTCCATCGCCATGAGGCCCTCCAGACCGTGCAGCGCCGCGCTTCCGATGATCTTCACGATCGTGACGATCGCCTCGAGGATCTCGCTGACGACCTGCAGCGGTCCCGGCGGGGCAAGGTTGAGGATCGAGGTGTAGCGGTCGATGAACGCGATCATGTGGTCGGCGTCGGCCAGCGCCGTGCCGTGGTTCGGCGTCGCGACGAACACCGCCCGCCGCACGCTGAGACCAGGTGCCGCCCCACCGTCGAGCTCACCGGCGAGCACGCGCGACACCAACCCGCCGCGACTGTGGGACACGACGTCCACCTCGACGCTCATGCCGTCAGGCATGCGGGCCGCAAGCTCGGCGACATTCTCCTCCGGTGAGTGCGAGAGGGTGAAGTGGTCGAAGGCGAAGACGCGCCCGTGGTACCTCCGGTACAGCTCTGTCATGGTCTCGATCGGCAGGCTCCCGAAGCCGCCGTGCGACGTCGAGATCGTCCCGTGCACGAACAGCAGTGCTGGTCCGGTCCCCAGGTGCTCCCACTCCGGGCCCGTCAGTGGCCCGAGGCTCGGCACCCGGAAGCCCTCCGGCCGGAACGGGCGCAGGGTGTAGGGACGTTGCCGGGTCTCCCACGCACGGGCGAAGTGCTCCGTGACCGGCCCCAGCACGGCATCGGTGACCGGGTAGACCAGGACCTTGAGGAACGTCCTGCCCACCGCTCCGAAGAGCCCTCGCTCCGTCTCGTCCGTCTGGGGCTGCGGAGGCGCGGTCCACCGGACGACGAACCGCTTCACTCCGCCGGCGCCCCGGTCTCGGGGTGGCTCGATCTCCCGGGTCGAGGTCTCCGGGAAGCTCCAGGTCACGGCGCCTGCCCCGTCGACGGCGAGCACGACCTGGCCCACGTCGGCTCCGAGATCGGGTGTCTCGAGGACGAACGCGTCCTCTCCCGCCACGGTGCGCGTCTGCGCCGCAGACGGCGGCACCGGGACCTGGCGCACGGCGAGGTCGAGGTTCATCACCTCCCGCAGGCCGGCGGCCTCCATGGCGTGGTCGAACGCCGGGGTGATCAGCTCGGGTCCCCGGTCCAGCGCTCCGGGCGGTCGTCGTTCGCGCGCCGTGACGGTCCCGAGCAGTCCCGGGGCCACGATCCGGTAGCCGGGGGCCACGTCGACCGCGCCACCGGTGCCGTTCAGCTCAGCCATGGTCTCTCCGCTTCGTGGTCAACGGGCGTGTGCGAGCACGAGGTTCGGGTGTCCGTAGTAGATGTAGGCAAGGTGCGTCGGCTCCGGCTTCGTTGCTCCGGGATCGAACATCGCTCTGCGTCGTCGGAGGACCTCGGCGACCGGGGTCCGCTGGCGCAGCGCCGCGTCGTAGAACCCCAGCGCGGTGTCCTTGGCGATCTGGTCGTCGACGTTCCAGAGCGGGGCGACGAACCCGCGTGCCCCGGTCTTGAGGAAGGACGTGGCCAGGCCCCCGGCGTCGTCCAGCAGCTCGGTGGTCTGCCCCACCTGGCAGGCGTTGACGAAGACGAACGGCCGCAGCATCCGGCTGCCGGCGACGTACAGAGCGTCGAGACGGGCGTTGCCCTCGTTGAGGACGATCCCGTTGAAGCCCGGGTTCGGGTCGATCTGCCCGTGGCAGGCGAAGTGCACGAGATCCGGGTCGACCTGCATGCCGTCGCGCACGAGCACGCCGTTGAACAGAGGCTCGATCTCGCCCACCTCAGCGCTGAGCCGGACGGCACGGTAGAGCGCGGCGAGCTCGTTCCCCTCTTCGGTCGCCTTGGGCAGGGGCCGCACACCGTTGGTGGCGAGATAGTCGCCGATGACGAGGACCATCGTGCGGATGTCGTGGGACTCGGGCGGCGGCAGCGGCGGGTTGAGCACCCCGCCCGCTCCACGGGCCTGAGGTGCGTTCCACCGGCTGATGCAGGTCTGAGCCCCCAGGAAGGGCGGGACCGAGGAGTCCATCACGCCTGCGCCGACGTACTGGACCTCTGTGGACGAGAGCTCCCAGGGGATGTAGGCGTCCGTGCTGACCAGCAGCACGGACGGACGTCGGTCCTCCGTCGCGGTCCGGGACCACACCTCCGCCAGCACCCGCCACGCCTCGGGCGGGACCTCGTCGGCGATCGTGCGCGCCGCGCCGACGACGCGGGTGGCGACCGCCGTAGAGCCGATCGACTCGTGGATCAACCGGATCTGCTGCATCGCGAAGGTCTTGGCGTTGTGCTTCTGGAACCGGCTCCGAACCATCCCAGCCGGGAGGTGCACGCCGGCGTGCCGGGTCGTGAACTGCCACTCCAGCTGTGTGCCGTCGTCGTTCTCGCTGATGGTGATGACGAGGTCGGGCGGGCGATCGGACTCCGTCACGAGGACCGAGGTGCTCGGCATCTCACGGTGCACCACGGGGCTGGGCGCACCGTGGGGGCTCAGGGGGCTCGGCTCCGCGGTGACCACGACGGCACGCCAGGACCGTCCGCAGAGCACCCCGCCGTACGAGAAGTCCACCTGCAGGGTGGCTGGCTGAAGGGCGCCCTCGATGGGCTCAGCCGTGAGGGCGAAGGTGACCGCGTTGGCCGACAGGTTCGACCGGTCGACATGGAGGACGTCGCGGGTCCGCTGTGCGGTGAAGCCGCTGGCCACCACGGTGACGACGAGATCGAGCTCCGCCAGGTCCGTCTCGACGGAGACCATTCCACCGACCGTGCCCCGAACCTCCTGCGCGCTCAGCCCCACCGTCAGGTCGAGGGGCTCACCCACAGAGACCACCGCAGGGCAGTCGAGGCGCGGATGGGCGGTGAAGTGCATGGTCGGTTCCGGTTCCGGTTCCGGTTCCGGTCCCAGTTCCGGCGTCGGTGACACCCGCTCTGTGAGGTCAGGAACACGCGAGTCGCCCGCGGAGACACCGCCACCCCACACTGTCTGCTCGTCGCGTATCCACCCCTCGTTCACGTGGAGGCCTGGAACAGCGGGATGTGAAGGTCGGGCGGTCGGAGGGCTGATCGGCCGGACGTCGATGCCGGTCCCACGGTCGGACGTGGCGTTCTCGAGGATCAGCCCGACGGCCGAGTCGCCGTCGAGCACGATGGTGAGCCCGACGTCCGCCGTCGGCGGCGCATCGACCTGGGCTGTCGGACTGGCCATGCCCTCGTGCAGGTTCAGGACGTCAACGACCCGGCCGGCCCCCGAGACTCCAGCCATCTCTCGCAGGAAGCCAGCGCGGTAGGCGTAGAAGTACAGGTCGAGCCCCTCGCGCCGCCGGACGACGACGTACCCCGCGTCAGGGATCCCTGACGTCCGCTCCGCCGCGTCGGACATCGTCTGGTGCGCGTCGACGGTGATCGTGGTGACGAACACGGGCCCCACCCCCAGCACTGGAAGGCATGTCCCACTTTGAACCAAAAGCGAGGATCGGTCAAGGGGGCCGTCTTCAGGTGGCTACGAGATCTCAGATGTCGTAGTACAGCTCGAACTCGTGCGGGTGGGGCCGCAGGCGGATCGGGTCGATCTCGTGCGTGCGCTTGTAGTCGATCCACGTCTCGATGAGGTCAGGCGTGAAGACGTCGCCGACCGTGAGGAAGTCGTGGTCGGCCTCGAGAGCGTCGAGAGCCTCGCCGAGCGACGCGGGCACCTGCTGGATCGCAGCGTGCTCCTCGGGGGGGAGCTCGTAGAGGTCCTTGTCGACCGGCTCCGGCGGCTCGATGCGGTTCTTGATGCCGTCGATGCCGGCGAGCAGCTGCGCGGCGAACGCCAGGTACGGGTTGGCCGACGGGTCCGGCACGCGGAACTCGATGCGCTTCGCCTTGGGCGAGTTCCCTGTCACCGGGATGCGGATGCACGCGGAACGGTTGCGCGCCGAGTAGACGAGGTTGACGGGCGCCTCGTAGCCGGGGACGAGGCGGTGGTAGGAGTTCACCGACGGGTTCGTGAACGCGAGCAGCGCGGGGGCGTGCTTGAGGAGACCGCCGATGTACCAGCGAGCCATGTCGGAGAGACCGCCGTAGCCCTTCTCGTCGAAGAACAGCGGCACGCCGTCCTTCCAGAGGGACTGGTGCGAGTGCATGCCCGAGCCGTTGTCACCGAAGATCGGCTTCGGCATGAAGGTCGCGGACTTGCCGGCCTCCCAGGCGACGTTCTTGATGACGTACTTGAACTTCATCAGGTCGTCGGCCGAGTGCTGCAGCGTGTTGAAGCGGTAGTTGATCTCCTGCTGACCGGCGGTGCCCACCTCGTGGTGCGCGCGCTCGACGTCGAGCCCGACCTCGGTCAGGACGGCGCACATCTCGTCGCGCAGGTCCGCCATCTGGTCGTTGGGGGAGACGGGGAAGTACCCACCCTTGTAGCGGGTCTTGTAGCCGAGGTTGCCACCCTCCTCCACGCGACCGGTGTTCCAGGCCGCCTCCTGGGAGTCGATGTGGTAGAACGACTCGTTCTGGCTCGTCTTGAACCGGACGTCGTCGAAGATGTAGAACTCGGCCTCGGGAGCGAAGAAGGCGGTGTCGGCGATACCGGTGCTGCGGAGGTACGCCTCGGCCTTGGCCGCGACGTTGCGCGGGTCGCGGGAGTACGCCTCGTCGGTGAAGGGGTCGACGATCGAGAAGTTCACGATGAGCGTCTTGCGCTTGCGGAACGGGTCGATGTAGGCCGTCGTCACGTCGGGGATGAGCTTC
Source organism: Sanguibacter sp. 25GB23B1 (assembly GCF_040012415.1). Classification (NCBI taxonomy): domain Bacteria; kingdom Bacillati; phylum Actinomycetota; class Actinomycetes; order Micrococcales; family Sanguibacteraceae; genus Sanguibacter; species Sanguibacter sp. 25GB23B1. Next base: position 51,742 of record NZ_JBDYKL010000008.1, on the reverse strand, counting down.
ATGTCCGACTCGTGGATGGCCTGGAAGCCACGGATCGACGAACCGTCGAACATCATCCCGTCGGTGAAGGCCGACTCCTCGAACTGTGCGATCGGGATGTTGAAGTGCTGCATGACGCCAGGCAGGTCGCAGAAACGGACGTCGACGAACTCGACGCCCTCGTTCTTCGTGAAGGCGATTGCCTCATCGGCTGTGGTGAACATCCATTGCTCCTTGGTCGATGTCGCCCTGCGTACCCGGGCAATTGAAAACTAGAGGGAGAGGGTTTCGCTCCCGTGTTGCAGATGTTTCGCACGTGTTACCAACGCGTCTTCTGCGTGACGGTCGTGTGACACGGTCGGCTCATCTGCCGTTCGACCCTACAGGTGGACCGTCGCTGATCGCACGTACGCTTGAGGGGTGGCATCACGAGAAGACTTCGGTTCCTGGCTCGACGGTTCACCATCGGGCGACGTCGGTGGTCGCGACGACCGGCTGGGCCTCCCCGCGACCGGTCCTGGGTCGTTCGCGCCCGTGACGCTCCGCCTCGCGGCGCTGGTCGTCGACTGGCTCCTGTGCATGCTCGTCGGCTACCTGCTCTTCGACGGGGCGCCGTTGGCGACCCTGGCGATCTTCGCGGTGGAGAACCTCGTGCTCGTGTCGACGGTCGGTTCGACGGTCGGACACCGGATCTTCGGTCTCCGCGTGCGGACCGAGGGGCGCGAGGCGCTGATGATCGGGTTCCTCCTCGGCGCGATCCGGACGGTCCTGCTCGTCCTCGTCGTCCCCGCTGCGATCTGGGACGCGGACGGACGAGGCATGCACGACAAGGCTGCACGGACGATCATCGTCCGCTCGCGGTAGGGCGGCTCTCGGAGGAACGACGACGGCACCGCTCGTCGTCGAGCGGTGCCGTCGTGTGAGGTGCAGAGCGGGGCGCTCAGCGTCCGCGCATGCCCTTGCGGTCCGGCCGTGCGCGGTTCGGGTCGACGCCCTTGGGGATGGGCATGCGCATCTTGCCCAGCGCCGTGAGCCGCTTGCCGACCTCGCCGACCTCCGCCTTCGTGAGCTTCGGCTTGAGCTTGCGTACGTGGCGCGCGAGCTTGGCGATGGGGACCTGCCCCTCGTCGGGGCCGCACTGGACGACGACGACCGGCACCCCCGAGAGGATGCGACCGAGCTTGCGCTGCTCGGCGTCGAGGAGCTTCTTCACGCGGTGCGGCGGTCCCTCGCTGACGAGCAGGACGCCCGCACGACCGAGTCCGCGGAACACGAGGTCCTGCGTCTTCGGCTCGACGGCGACGGGCTCGTCGTCGAAGGACCAGCCGCGGCGGATCGTGCCGAGCGCCGCTCGGGACGCGCCCGGCTGTCCCTCGATCTCGGCGTACTGGGCGCGCTCGGCCCGGCGCGCCAGGACGAACATCGCGGCGAGAAGAGCGAAGGGGATGCCGACGATGATGAGGTAGACGAGCTGCCCCCACCACAGACCCAGCAGCACGGCGACCGCCATGACGGCCGCAGCGGCGGCCAGCATCACCCAGGGGGCCTTGCGGTCCCGCGCGTAGGTCATCTTGTAGGCCTGGAAGATCTGGTGGTACCAGCGGGTCTTCTTCGGCTTCTTCTGCTTGGGGGCGCCCGGGGCGCCGGGAGCGACGCCCGTGGGGGTCGCGTCAGTGTTCTTGCGGGCCATGGTCCTCAGTCTACTGGGGCGGAACGCAGGGGAAGACGCCGGTCAGGGACCGGCCGGACAGCCGCGGCGTCAGCGGGGAGACCGCGCGAGGATGCTCGAGGCCTCCTGGCGCGACGACTTCGGCTCTGCGAGGTGAGCGAGGGCCGCAGGGATCTCGAGGCCACGGCTCGTCATGGCCTGGCCCCAGAGGCGTCCGGCACGGTACGACGACCGGACCAGCGGTCCGGACATGACACCGAGGAAGCCGATGCGCTCGGCTGCGTCGGAGAGGTAGACGAACTCCTCCGGCTTGACCCAGCGTGAGACAGGGTGGTGACGCACCGACGGTCGCAGGTACTGCGTGATCGTGATGAGGTCGCACCCGGCGTCGTGCATGTCCTGGAGGGTCTGCTCCGCCTCCTCGATGGTCTCGCCCATGCCGAGGATGATGTTCGACTTCGTGACGAAGCCGGCCTCGCGAGCCTGCGTGAGCACCGAGAGGGAACGGTCGTAGCGGAAGCCGGGCCGGATCTCCTTGAAGATGCGCGGCACGGTCTCGAGGTTGTGGGCGAGGACCTCGGGCCTGGAGGAGAACACCTCGGCGAGCAGCTCGGGGATCGCGTTGAAGTCGGGGATGAGGAGCTCGACGCCGGTGCCGGGGTTGAGCGCGTGGATCTGGCGCACCGTCTCGGCGTAGAGCCAGGCGCCGCCGTCGGCGAGGTCGTCGCGTGCGACGCCGGTGATGGTCGAGTACTTGAGCCCCATCGCCCGGACGGACTCGGCGACGCGACGGGGCTCGTCGGCGTCGAAGTCGTCCGGCTTGCCGGTGTCGATCTGGCAGAAGTCGCAGCGGCGCGTGCACTGGGAGCCGCCGATGAGGAACGTCGCCTCGCGGTCCTCCCAGCACTCGAAGATGTTGGGACAGCCCGCTTCTTCGCAGACCGTGTGCAGACCTTCCTTGCGGACCAGTCCCTTGAGCTCGGTGTACTCCGGCCCCATGGTTGCCCGGGTCTTGATCCACTCGGGCTTCTTCTCGATGGGGGTGGCGCTGTTGCGGGCCTCGACCCGCAGCATGCGTCGTCCTTCAGGTGCGATTGTCACGCGCAGTCTCCCAGTTTCGGTTCTGGTCAGCCTACGCCAGGGCGCCCGCGGTTTCTGTGCTCCCTGCGGTCCCGGGACGTGACGTCTGCGACAGCGCCGCCAGCTGTTCGTCGAGGTGGCGGGTCAGCAGCGGCTCTGCGTCGAGGACGCTGAACGGCCGACCGAGCTCGTCGCTCAGCGACGTGACGTCGGCGTCGGAGATCCCGCACGGCACGATGGCGCCGTAGGCCCCGAGGTCGGGGTCGCAGTTGAGCGCGAGGCCGTGCATGGTGACGCCGCGTGCGACACGGACGCCGATGGCGCAGACCTTGCGCTCGAGCCGGGTGCTCGTCGCCGGGAACCAGACCCCGCTGCGGCCGTCCACCCGGACGGTGACGAGGCCGAGGTCCGCGCAGAGGTCGATGACCGCCTGCTCGAGGACGCGGACGTACTCGACGACGTCGATCGGGTCGGTGAGCCGGACGATCGGGTACGCGACGAGCTGGCCGGGTCCGTGCCACGTGATCTTGCCGCCACGGTCCACGTCGACAACGGGGATGCCGTCGGCTGGTCGCTCCGCGATGCGGGTCCGTCGTCCCGCCGTGTAGACGGACGCGTGCTCGACGAGCAGGACCGTGTCGGGGCGTGCTCCGCTCACCACCTCGCCGTGGACCTCGCGCTGGAGCGCCCAGGTGGTCTCGTAGTCGGCGAGGGACGACCCGAGGTCGAGCGACAGGATCTCCATGGGTCCAGGCTAGCCCGTGGCCGATGGTGGCTCGGCGGCGGGTTCGGCGTCGGCTGCGTGGACCATGAGCAGCAGCAGCTCGCGCAGCCGGTCGACCTCCTCGGGGGCGAGCCCGCGCGTCGCGATCTCCTCCCCGGTCTGCATGTCTGCAGCCTCGAGGGCGACGGCGCGGCCGGCATCGGTGAGGTGGACCACGTGGCGACGGGCGTCCGTGCGGCTGGCAGTCCGGCTGACGTAGCCGTGCCGCTCGAGCCGCCCGACGACGCGGCTCATGGTCTGCTCCGTCACTCCGGAGGCGGTCGCCAGCTCCCGCTGGGAGTGGTCGGAGCGCAGGAGGGCGAGGAGCACGGGCAGGCTCGCGTGGTTGAGGTCCCACGCCTCGAGGTGAGCGTTCCACTGTCGCTCGAGGTGTCGGGCGACGTGGGAGAGGAGTCGTCCGGTCGCCCAGGATGCCGGATCGTCCTCCATCTGTCCTCCGTCTTGCGCCTCTTGAGAGCGTCGTCAACAATACTAAGCATGCTGAGTAAAAAGAGCGCCGGCGTCCTGCGCGGCTTGATCATAGTGGCGGTCCTCGCGATCTGGCTGGGCATCGGTGCGGTGGGCGGCCAGGCACAGGGGAAGCTGAGCTCCGTCCAGACCAACGACGCCGCGGCCTCCCTGCCCACGAGCGCGGAGTCCACCCAGGTCGGGGAGGTCTCCGGCGACTTCGTCGACACGGAGAGCCTGCCCGCTCTCGTCGTGCTCGAGACGCAGGACGGCGAGCCGCTCACTCCGCAGCAGATCGCCGCCGTCGACACGCTGGCGCAGGACATCCCCGGCCTCGCCGTCCCGGGTGCCGGGACCAACGACCCCCAGACGCTCGCCGACGTGCTCACCGCGCCACCGGTCGTGGTGCCGTCGGAGGACGGCCTCGCGCTCCTCGTGACCGTGCCCATCGACGCCGCGCTGGCCGGCGACTCGCTCGCCGACGGCGAGTCGCTCACCCCGACCGTCGTCGAAGTCGTCCGAGAGGCGCTCGTGGACCCCCTCGAGGACGCCGGCCTCGCCGCATGGGTCACCGGCCCGGCCGGGTTCGTCGCGGACCTCGTCGTCGCGTTCGGCGGGATCGACACCGTGCTCCTGCTCGTCGCCCTCGTCGCGGTGCTCCTCATCCTCGCCGTCGTCTACCGTTCGCCGATCCTCCCGTTCATCGTCATCCTCACGGCGGTGTTCGCGCTCTCCCTCGCGGGTCTCGTCGTCTTCTACCTTGCCGACGCCGGCACGCTCGTCCTCAACGGACAGGCCCAAGGCATCCTCTCGATCCTCGTCGTGGGAGCCGCCGTCGACTACTCGCTGCTCGTCGTCGCCCGCTACCGCGAAGAGCTCAAGCACGTCCAGAGCCCTGCGCACGCCATGCGCCGCTCGCTGCGCGCATGCTTCGAGCCGATCCTCGCCAGTGCGGGCACCGTCATCGCAGGGCTCCTCTGCCTCCTGCTCTCCGACCTCGCCTCGAACCGCAGCCTCGGTCCGGTCGCCGCCATCGGCATCGTCTCCGCGTTCCTCGCGGCGCTGACCTTCCTGCCTGCGCTGCTCCTCATGGGCGGCAAGCGGTCCCGCGGAGTCTTCTGGCCCATCAAGCCCGCATTCGTCGAGGGCTCGGCCGACGCGGCGGTGGACGCCTCCGCGACCGTCGCGACGACCGGCCTCTGGGCCCGGGTCGCCGCGTTCGTCGCCCGGCACGACCGCCGGGTGTGGGTCGTCACCGCGGTCGTCCTCGCCGCCGCTGCGGCCTTCGTCCCCACGCTCGACGCGAGCGGCACAGGTGAGGGAGACGTGTTCCTCACCCAGGTCGACTCCGTCGACGGTGAGGAGGTGCTCGTCGAGCACTTCCCCGGAGCGAGCGTGCAGCCCGCGATCGTCATCGCGCCCGAGACCGACGCCGACGCCGTGCTCGCAGCGGCGGAGGACGTCGACGGGGTGGAGAGCGCGTCGATCGTCACCGAGTCCAGCAGCGCGGGGCGCCCGGGCGCGGCCGACGCAGGACCGCCGGTCGTCGTCGACGGGGCGGTGCGGATCGACGTCGTCACCACCGACCCGGCAGACACGCAAGGAGCCGTCGCGACCGTCACCGACCTGCGCGAGGCCGTCCACGCCGCGTCGGACGACGCGATGGTCGGGGGCGCCGCCGCACAGCGGCTCGACACGCAGGCAGCCGGGACACGCGACCTCCAGGTCATCGTGCCCGTGGTGCTCGTCGTCGTCCTCCTCATCCTCATGCTCCTCCTGCGCTCCGTCCTCGCCGCGGTGCTCCTCATGGCGGCGAACGTGCTGTCGTTCGGGGCGGCGCTCGGGGTCTCGGCGATCCTGTTCAACCACGTCTTCGGGTTCCCCGGCGCTGACCCCACCGTGCCGCTGTACGCCTTCTGCTTCCTCGTGGCGCTGGGTGTCGACTACACGATCTTCCTCATGACCCGGGTACGCGAGGAGACGCTGCACCACGGCACGCGGCTCGGCGTCACGCGCGGCCTCACGGTCACGGGCTCGGTCATCACCTCGGCCGGGATCGTCCTGGCAGCCACGTTCGCGGCACTCGGCATCATCCCGCTGCTCTTCCTCGCCCAGCTCGCCTTCATCGTCAGCTTCGGGGTCCTGCTCGACACGATCGTCGTCAGGTCGCTCCTCGTGCCGGCACTCGTGCACGACCTCGGACCGGTCGTCTGGTGGCCGTCGAAGCTCGTCCGGGACGAGGGCGCACGGGCGGGCGACACCGATCGCCTGGAGGCCGCTACCGTGGGTGGATGACCCAGGAGCACCCGCAGGACCAGGCCACCCCCTCCACCGTCCAGACCCCCTCGGAGGGGGCAGGACTGAGGATCGGCCTCGTGGGCTACGGGGGAGCCGGCCGCGGCATCCATGCTCGACTCGCCCGCGACGCCGGCTGTCTCGTCACCGACGTCGTGGTCCGTTCACCCGAGCGGATCGTCCAGGCCGAGGCCGACTGGCCCGGGGTGCGCATCCACGAGGACGTCTCGTCCCTCGTCCGGTCGCAGGAGCACTACGACCTCATGGTCGTCGCGAGCCCGTCGACCCTCCACGAGGAGCACGTCACGCAGGCGCTCGAGGCCCGGGTCCCGGTGCTCGTCGACAAGCCCGCCGCGCTCACCGCAGGCGGAGCCCAGGCGCTCGTCGACCTCGCCCAGAGCACCGGCACCCCCTTCACCGTCTTCCAGAACCGACGGTGGGACCCCGAGCAGCTCACCCTGCGCAGCGTCATCGACTCGGGAGAGCTCGGCACAGTCCACCGCTTCGAGCGCCGGTGGGAGCGGTGGCGCCCGGTCCCGCAGAACCGCTGGAAAGAGCGTGACACCGTCGGCGGCGGTCTGCTGCTCGACCTCGGTGCGCACCTCGTCGACTCCGCCGCACAGCTGTTCGGTCCGGTCGCGTCGGTGTACGCCGAACTCAGGTCGCTGACGACCCCCGCCGAGGACGACGTCTTCCTCTCGCTGCACCACACCGCCCGACCGGGGGAACGGGGCGTCGTCAGCCACCTCTCGGCTGGGTCCGTCGTCGGCGCTCCAGGACCGCGCACCCGCGTCTTCGGGGACGGCGGCGCCTATGTCGTCACGACCTTCGAGGCGGACGCGTCACCGTTCGAGGAGATGGACGCACACGCTCCCGCTGGCTCGGAAGGGTGGATCGCGCGTGGACGCGAGCGCACCCCTGTGCCGCGTACCCCGGGAGGCCACGGCGACTTCTACCCAGCGGTCGAACGATGGGTGCGAGGGACAGGGCCCGTCCCCGTCGAGCCCGCTGACACGGTCCGCACCGCCCGGGTGCTCGACGCAGCACGACGCAGCGCAGCCACCGGTGAGCGCGTGCACCTCTGACGCTGTGGACAACGCCATCTCACGCCGTGCATACGGTGAGATGGGTCCATGCACACCGCGCTCACCGACCCGTGGCGTGCGACGCTCCTCAGCGCCGGGTATGCGCTCGCCGACACGACGCCCGGTGAGACCGTCCCCGTCGTCGTGCGAGATGGGCGCCGCTCCGCGCTGACCATCGTCCCGCTCCCGGACGACGCGGCCCGCGACCGCTGCTCCGAGCACCTCGCCCGCTGGCGCACCGTCGACGACCCTGGTGTCGAGCAGCTCGACGACGCCGTCGACCTGGGTGACGCCGTCGCGCTCCTGCGACCCCTGGCCGACCGGACGCTGGCCGAGTTCGTCGAGCTGCAGGGTCGACTCTCCGCCGGGCAGGCGAGCACGGTGCTCGTCGTGCTCGGCAGGGCGCTCGCACGCCTGCACGCAGGAGGACTCGTCTACGGGCCTCTGACCGCCGCCGACGTCGTGGTCGTCCACGGACAGCCCCGGCTCGTCGTCCCGTCCCCGCAGGCCGGTGCCGACCACCCGCTCCCGGCCTCGCCCGCGGAGGACGCCTATCACCTGGCGGCGCTCACCGACTCGGTCATCGTCGACGCCTACGGTCCACGAGCACCCGCCCACCCAGCAGCAGCCCTGCGCGCCCTCAACCGGACGATCGTCAGTGCGCTGGGCGACGCACGGTCGCGTCCCGGCGTGGGCACGCTCGCCGCGCTCAGCCACGACGTCGCGGCATGCCAGCCGCTCCTCGTCCTCGAGCCGCCGTCGGCCTCACCCGTCCCCGGCGAGCCGCGCGACGAGGACCCACGGGCAGGAGGCAGGCGACGCCGGCCCGTCGCGCTCGCGGTCGGGGGACTCGTCCTGGCCGTCACGGTCGCCGGTGCCTGGTGGGGCGGAGCGGGTCAGGACATCGCGGCTCGGGACCCGAACCCGGTGGCGAGCGCCGACGGTACGGGCACCCCGCAGGTCGACGGCCCGGCAGACGGACCGGCAGCGGCGGCCGTCACGCTGACCGAGGAACGGTTCGACCTCATCGCGCGCCTGACCGCCGCCGACCCGGACATCGACGCCCGTGCATGGGCAGAGATCACCGAACCAGGGTCACCTGCCCATACACAGGCGCTCGACCTGGTGGGCGAGCTGGTCGCCGACGGTGCGTCGCTGACGGGGCTGTCGGCGACCGTGGACTCGGCCACCCTGCTCGACAGCGACGCGTCGAGCGCGCGCGTCGAGGTCGTCTACGCCACGAGCGAGTACGCGGTGCGGCGGGCGGGCGGGAGCGTTGTCGTCCCCGCCAGCGGGCCGCAGGCTGCCGTGCTCACCCTCGTCCGGACCGACGCCGGGTGGCGTGTCTCCGCGGTAGGTGCAGACGGGGCGCAAGGTGTGGTGGGACAGGCGACGGCCTGGCTCGTCACGAGCTCGGGTGCAACCACGCCGCTGCCGACTGCAGCGTCGGGTGGTTGAAGCGAAAGCCTGATCCGGTGAGGACCGCGGGCAGGACCCGCTGCGACCCGAGGATCTCCGACGAGAACTCGCCGAGCGCGACCTTGAGGGCGATCGACGGGACCGGAAGGACCGTGGGCCGGTGGAACGCCGAACCGAGCGCCGCCGTGATCGCCGCGTTCCGCGCCGGTTCCGGTGCCGTGAGGTTGACCGGCCCGCTCACCGGCGAGGAGACGAGGTGACGCAGGGCACGGACCTCGTCCTCGAGGGTGATCCAGCTCCAGAACTGTCGGCCCGAGCCGAGGCGCCCGCCGACACCGAGCCGGACGAGGGGGAGGAGCCTGCCGAGCGCGCCTCCCGACGGCGAGAGCACGATGCCGGACCGGGCGAGCGCGACGCGCACGCCCGCGTCACGGGCGACCGACGTGGCGCCCTCCCACTGCTCGACGACGTCGGCCAGGAAGCCCTCGCCCCGCTCGGACTCCTCGGTGAGGACCTCGTCGCCGCGCTCGCCGTAGATCCCGACGGCCGACGACTGGACGAGCACCGGGGCAGGGTGCTCGGCGGTGCTCAGGCGCTTCGCCAGGAGGGACGTGGTCGAGACGCGCGAGTCGAGGATCGTCCGCCGGTAGGACTCGGTCCACCGGTGGTCGCCCACCCCTGCGCCGGCGAGGTTGACGACCGCGTCGGCACCGGCGAGGGCGTCGCCCGGGAGGTGCCCTCGAGCCGGGTCCCAGGACGTCTGCGAGGGGGAGGATGCGGGGCCGCGCACGAGCGTGCGGACCGTGTGGCCGTCGGCGCGCAGCGCTCGGACCAGCGCTGTCCCGATGAGGCCGCTCGATCCTGCGACGACGACGGTCTGACGGCTTCCAGCGAGTTCAGGCATGGCGCAAGCGTAGGCGGTGGCCGGTCAACGTGCTCGGAGCCGGTGCGCCGGAGTCGGCGTGCGCGTGGTCGACCGGGGCACGGACGACGCAGGGCCCGCGACCGACGGTCGCGGGCCCTGCTCTCCGGGCGGTGCCCGGTGTGGTTCTCAGATCGTCGTCACCGAGCGGTCAGAGACCGACCTCCGACTCGAACGCACCCTCTTCGATGCGGTTCTTGATCGCGACGAGGAAGCGCGAGGCGTCCGCGCCGTCGACCAGACGGTGGTCGTAGGACAGGGAGAGGTAGCAGATGGAGCGGATGGCGATGACCTCCGCGCCGTCGGCGTCCGTGATCACTGCAGGACGCTTGACGATCGTCCCGGTCGCGAGGATGGCCGAGGTGCCACCCGGGACGATCGGCGTGTCGATGAGCGCTCCGCCGGACCCGGTGTTGGTGATCGTGAACGTCCCGCCACCGAGCTCGTCGGGCGTGACCTTGTTGTCGCGGGTGCGCGAGGCGAGGTCGACGATCTTGCGGGCGATCCCGGCGAGGTTGAGGTCGCCCGCGTCCCGGATGACGGGGACGAGCAGACCGCGGGGCGTGTCGACGGCGATGCCGACGTTCTCCTGACCGTGGTAGGTGATCGTGTCACCCTCGAGGACGCCGTTGACCTTGGGGAAGGCCTTGAGCGCCTCGACGGCCGCCAGCGTGAAGAAGGGCAGGAACGTGAGGTTCGCACCCTCTCGTGCCTTGAACGTCTCCTTCGCCTTCGCGCGCAGGCGGGCGATGCGGGTAACGTCCACCTCGACGACGGTGGTGAGCTGCGCCTGGGAGTGCAGCGCGTCGACCATGCGCTCGGCGATGATCTTGCGCAGACGGCTCGCCTTCTCCGTCGTGCCACGCAGCGGCGACACGTCAGGGATGCTCGCTGCCTTGGCGGACGGTGCCGCCGACGCTGCCGGTGCCGACTTGGCTGCCGTCGCGGCGGACTCCTGGGCTGCCTTGTCGGCGGCCTTCTGCGCGGCCTCGAGGACGTCCTCCTTGCGGATGCGTCCGCCGACTCCCGAGCCAGTGAGGGACGAGACGTCGACACCCTTCTCCGCCGCGAGCTTGCGCACGAGCGGGGTGAGGTACGAGCTGCTGCCGCCGGCGGTGGCAGCCGGAGCAGCCGCGGCGGCGGGGGCCGGGGCGGCAGCGGGGGCTGCGGGTGCGGGCGCCTTCTCCGGAGCGGGGGCAGGGGTCGGCGCAGGCGCCTCGTCCTGCGCAGCGACAGCGTTCGCCTCGGCTGCAGGAGTCTCGGCCGGAGCGCTGGGCGCGTGGCCCGAGGACGCGGGAGCCTCGGCGGCGGCCGGTGCGGCAGCGCCGGAGCCGATGATCGCGAGGACGGTTCCGACCTCCACCGTCTCGTCCTCCTGGACGAGGATCTGCTGGACGGTCCCGGCCACCGGTGAGGGCACCTCGGTGTCGACCTTGTCCGTGGAGACCTCGAGGAGCGGCTCGTCGACCTCGACGGTCTCGCCGACCTGCTTGAGCCAGCGGGTGACCGTTCCTTCGGTGACGGACTCGCCGAGGGCGGGGAGCTTGATCTCCTCGCCGTCGCCGGCGGGCGCGTCGCTCGCCGCGGCGGGTGCGGGAGCCTCGGCAGCGGGAGCCGGCTGGGGCTCGGGCTCGGCGGCAGGCGCCTCGGGCGCGGCCTCGGGCTCTGTGGGAGCAGGCTCTTCCGCGGTGGCGCCGTCGCCGGAACCGATCACGGCGAGCGGAGCACCGACCTCGACGGTCTCGTCCTCTTCCACGAGGATCTTCTCCAGGACGCCGGCGAACGGGGACGGGATCTCCGTGTCGACCTTGTCGGTCGACACCTCGAGCAGCGGCTCGTCGAGCGCGACCTCGTCGCCCACGGCCTTGAGCCAGCGCGTAACGGTTCCTTCGGTGACTGATTCGCCCAGTGCGGGCATCTGCACGTTGTCGGACATGACCTTTTCGGTCTCCTTCGATCGCTTGGTCAGTTGTGGGCGTGCAGGGGCTTGCCGGCCAGAGCCAGGAACGCCTCTCCGAGTGCCTCGTTCTGAGTGGGGTGTGCGTGGACGAGAGCGGCGACGTCCTCGGGGTACGCCTCCCAGTTGACGATGAGCTGGCCTTCGCCGATGAGCTCTCCGACGCGGGCGCCGATCATGTGGACGCCGACGACGGGGCCGTCCTTCTGTCGGACCAGCTTGATGAAGCCCTGGGTCGCGAGGATCTTGCTCTTGCCGTTGCCGGCGAGGTTGTAGTCGAGGGTCTCGACGGCGTCGGCCCCGAACTGCTCCTTCGCCTTCGCCTCGGTGAGACCCACGGACGCGATCTCCGGGTCCGAGTACGTCACGCGCGGGATGCCGGACTCGACGATCGGTGCCGGGTTCATCCCGAGGATCTGCTCGGCCACGAAGATGCCCTGCGCGAAGCCGCGGTGGGCGAGCTGCAGGCCGGGGACGATGTCGCCGACGGCCCAGATGTTGCCGACACCGGTGTGCAGCTTCTCGTCCGTGATGACGAAGCCACGGTCGATCGTGATGCCCTGCGCCTCGAAGCCGAGGTCGGCGGTACGGGCACCGCGACCGACAGCGACGAGGAGGAGCTCGGCGTCGAAGGTCTTGCCCGACTCGAGGGTGACGTGCACGCCGTCGTCGTCCTGCGTCACGCCGGAGAACCGGTCGCCGAGGTTGAAGGCGATGCCGCGCTTGCGGAACGCACGCTCGAGAGCCTTGCTGAGGGCCTCGTCCTCGTTCGGGACGAGGTGCGGCAGAGCCTCGACGATGGTCACGTCGGCACCGAAGGAGCGCCAGACGCTCGCGAACTCCGAGCCGATGACGCCGCCACCGAGGACGATGACGGACTTCGGGACGTAGTCGAGCTTGAGCGCCTGCTCGGAGGTCAGGACGCGACCGGCGATCTCCAGGCCGGGCAGCGACCGCGAGTAGGAGCCGGTGGCGAGCACCACGTGCTTGCCGGTGATGCGCTTGCCGTCGACCTCGACGGTGTCCTTCGCCACGAGGGTGCCGTGGCCGTCGACGAGCGTGATGGCCCGCGACTTCACGAGTCCTTGGAGGCCCTTGTAGAGCCCGTTGACCACGCCGTCCTTGTAGCCGTTGACGCCGTTCATGTCGATGCCCTTGAACTCCGAGAGCACGCCGAAGTGGCTGCCGTCTCGTGCGTTGTCAGCGAGCTCTGCGGCGTGCAGGAGGGCCTTCGTCGGGACGCAGCCGTAGTGGAGGCACGTACCACCGAGCTTGTCCTCTTCGATGAGGGCGACCTTCTGGCCGAGCTGGGCGGCACGGAGAGCGGTGGCGTAGCCGCCGCTCCCTCCGCCCAGGACGACGATGTCGAAATCGGTGCCGGGGGTCTCGGCCACGTGCAGCTCCTTAGGCGCTTTGGATGTGGTACTTGCCCATCTTGTCATCAAGGCGACGCTGTCCAAAGCGCAACGCGTCGGATGCGGCTTCTGTGCGGTGTGATCCTCAAGACACCTGTTCACTGTAGGTGGAGGACCCGACCGAGGCTCGCCGGGACGTCCGGGGCGCGATGTAGTCTGCGGGCATGTCACGACTGTCCCGGCTGTTCAGCCGCCGGACCGGCAGGGCCAGCGACGGATCCGGCCAGCCGGACTCCGAGAGTGTCCGTCGGCGCCGCACCCGCGAGCACCTTGCAGAGTTCACCGCCACGCGCGTCGGCGTCGAGGCGTACATCGAGCCGCCGACGGTCGACGAGCCGACGAGCGTCCTGCTCATCGCGACGACGGGGGAGTGGACGCGTCGGCGCGTCCCGGACGCGTCGACCGCACGATCCATCGCCCGGGACCTCGGCATCCCGGTGTACGACGTGAACTTCACCGGCTACCCGCAGCGGATGCGTGACTGGAACTCGGCCCACCGCCGTCGGCAGCGGGACCGTCGGCCGCGCGAGGACTGACCTCGCACGGCCGACCGGCTTCAGCTGACGAGGCTCAGCTCGCGGCCTGCGCCTCGAGGAAGCCCAGCAGGGTTCGCACACCGACTCCGGTGCCACCCACGGGTGTGTAGCCGTGCGCCGATCCTTCGTTGAAGGACGGGCCGGCGATGTCGAGGTGTGCCCACGGGAAGTCGCCGGTGAACTCCTTGAGGAAGAGCCCGGCGACGAGCATCCCACCGAAGCGCTCGCCCATGTTGGCGATGTCGGCCACGGGCGAGTCCATCGACGCGCGGAGCTCGACGGGAAGCGGCATAGGCCAGAACTGCTCACCGGAACCGGTCGCGGCCTCCACGACGGCGGTGCGCGTGGTGTCTGTGCCCATGACGGCGGACACACGGTTGCCGAGGGCGACCATCTGCGCCCCCGTGAGGGTCGCGATGTCGAGGATGATGTCGGGCTTCTCCTCGCCGGCGGCCACGAGACCGTCCGCGAGGACGAGCCGGCCCTCGGCGTCGGTGTTGAGGACCTCGACGGTCTTGCCGCCGCGGATCGTGATGACGTCGGACGGACGCTGAGCCGTACCCGACGGCATGTTCTCGGCGAGGCAGAGCCAGCCGGTCACGGCCACCGGGAGACCGAGCTCGGCGGCGGCGAGGACGGTGTGGAGCACCGCCGCCGCACCGGCCATGTCCGACTTCATGGCCTCCATGCCCTTGGCGGGCTTGATGGAGATGCCGCCCGAGTCGAACGTGATCCCCTTGCCGACGAGAGCGATCTTGGCCTTGGGACGTGAGGGGGCGTAGGTGAGCTTGACGAGGCGGGGGCCGCGCGAGGAACCGAGCCCCACCCCGAGCAGACCGCCGTACCCGCCGGAAGTCAGTGCCTTCTCGTCGAGCACGCTGATCTTCACCCCCGTGCCGCGGACGGCGGCGCGGGCGATGTCCGCGAACGCCGCCGGGAAGAGGTCGTTCGGTGGTGTGTTCACGAGGTCGCGGGTGCCGTTCACGGCCTGAGCGACGACCGACGCACGAACACCGGCCTTCTTGACCGCGGACTGGCGGGCGAGGGGCGTGACCACCGTGATCGCCGTGACCGGGATGCCTGTCGTCGCGGCCTTCCCTGTGCGGTAGGTGCGGAAGGAGTAGGCACCGAGGAGGGCGCCCTCGGCGACCGCCGAGACCTCGCCCTCGTCGGAGGTGGGCAGGGCGAGCGCGACGGACGTCAGGCCGGCGACGGAGCGGACCGCTGCACCGGCGGCGCGGCGGAGACTCTCCGGCGTGACGGCGTCCGCGGCGCCGAGACCGGTGAGGACGAGCACCTTGGCACCCACGCCTGTGGGAGCGGGGATCCGGAGGGTCGAGTCGGCGTCCGCGCTGGCGCCGAGGATCGTCAGGTCGACAGCCGCGCGCACCGGGTCGGGGAACGTGTCGACAGACGCGATCGCGAGTCCCGCGGGGGTGCTGACGACCCCGACGACCAGGGCGTCGACATCGATGGAACGAAGGTCTGAGGTGGTGAGAGTGAGGTCTGGCACGTGTCGATCGTAGCCCGCGTACCGGACGGTAACCTCGTCGTGTGTTCCCACCGCTGACGCTCCTCATCGTGCTCGCCGCCGGCATCCAGGCGGCGTGGGCCGCATGGTTCGTCCTCAAGGACCGCCCCGTGATCCTCAAGCAGCTCTGGGGCGGCGCGGTCGTCGAAGGGCTGCTCGTCGTCCAGGCGATCGTCGCGGCGGGACTGCTCCTCGTCGGCTCCCACGACCACGTCGAGGTCTGGGAGCTCTGGGGATACCTCGTCACCGTCCTCCTCGTGCTGCCGTTCGCCGCAGCCTGGGCCTTTGCCGAACGGACCCGCTGGAGCTCGGTCGTCATGCTCGTCGCAGCACTCACCGTCGCGTTCCTCGAGTGGCGGCTCGTCCAGATCTGGTCGGCATGACGCCATCCTGGACATGGTGTCCTCCGACTCCGGTGCCGGCGGGATAATGGGTGCGGGCTGCGTCGACGGCCTGCGGACGATCGCCGAAGCGAGGACACCTGAGCGTGCTGGACCACACACCTGACCGATCCGACCGTGCCGTACCGCGCACGAGCAGCGGCTTCGGCCGGCTCCTCGTGCTCGTCTACGGGATCCTCGCGGTCGCAGCGACCGCCCGTGGCGCGTACCAGCTCGCGTCGCACGGCGGGGACGCGCCCCTCGCCTATGCGCTCTCGCTCGCTGCGGGCGTCGTGTACGTGGTCGCGACCGTGGCTCTCGCCCGCGGGACGGGGCGCTGGCGGCAGGTCGCCTGGGCCGCGTGCAGCGTCGAGCTCGTCGGCGTTCTCTCGGTCGGGGTCGCGACGCTCGTCGACGAGGCTGCGTTCCCGGACGCGACGGTGTGGTCCTCCTTCGGCAGCGGCTACGGTTACGTGCCGCTCGTCCTGCCCGTCGTGGGCCTCGTCTGGCTGTGGCGAACACGCACCCCCTCACTGACACCCCGAGCGAAGGAACACTGAGCGACGATGGTCTACCACCTCCTGTTCTCCACCGTCCTGTGCCGGATGGATCCCGAGCGTGCGCACACCCTGGCCTTCCGGGCCATCGCGCTGGCCGGGCGCGTGCCGGTCGTCGCCGGAGTCGTCCAGGGGGCGCTCGCGCCCTACCTCCAGCGCGAGGGCGTCCAGGTGTTCGGACGGCGCGTGCCCGGAGTGTTCGGCCTGGCCGGCGGCTTCGACAAGAACGCCGAGGCGATCCGCGGGCTGACGATGCTCGGCTTCGGCTTCGTCGAGATCGGCACCGTCACCGCGCTCGCGCAGCCCGGGAACGACAAGCCCCGCGCGTGGCGAGAGATCGAGCTCGGTGGCCTGCGCAACCGGATGGGGTTCAACAACGAGGGCGCAGCGGCGGCCGCAGAACGCCTGCGCAGCCTGCGGTCGACCAAATCCGGTCGTGCCGTCTTCGTCGGGGCGAACATCGGCAAGTCCAAGGTCACCCCGGCAGCAGCCGCCGCGGCGGACTACGCGACGAGCGCGAGCCTCCTCGCCCCGCTGGCCGACTACCTCGTCGTCAACGTCTCGTCCCCGAACACCCCAGGTCTGCGAGACCTCCAGGCTGTCGACTCGCTCCGACCGATCCTCGTCGCCGTCCGCGAGGCGGCCGACCGGTCCACGGAGGCCGCAGGGCGCCCCCGGATCCCGTTGCTCGTGAAGATCGCGCCGGACCTCGCCGAGCCTGACATCGACGCGGTCGCTGACCTCGTCCTCGAGCTCGGGCTCGACGGTGTCGTCGCCGTGAACACCACGATCCAGCACGACCTGGGAGAGGGAGGCCTGTCCGGTCGACCGCTCCTCGAACGGGGGCTCGCGGTGGTGCGCCGGCTCCGCACGCGGCTCGGGACGAGCCCGGTGATCATCGGGGCGGGCGGCATCGTCGACGCGGACGACGCCCGTGCGTACCTCGACGCTGGTGCGAACCTCACGCAGGGCTATACGGGTTTCATCTACGAGGGGCCCCTCTGGGCACGTCGGATCAACACGGAGCTCTCCCGATGATCCGCCCGCAGTGGGTGTGGGAGATGCTCGATCCCGCGGGGGAGCCGCTCGCCGCACCGGTGAGCCCGGTCTTCACCAACCGCTTCGATGCCGAGCAGTGGCTCGGAGAGCACTGGCGCGAGCTGGCCGGGGGCGGTGTGGACACGGCGCACCTGCTTCACGACGGGCGGCAGGCCGCGCCGGCCGTCCGCCTGTCGACGGAGCTGCGGCCGCCGCAGGACTGAGCCGGACCGGGGTGGACCCGGACCGGGGCGAACGGATCGATCGCGACGCCACGGCGTCCAGCCGGGGGTCCTCAGGCGGGGTCGGTGAGGATCAGACCGGGAACTGGCCGTGCTTGACCTGCGGCTTCGGCAGGCGCGCGCGGCGGATCTGGAAGGCGCGCATGACCGCGTACATCGTCGTGCCACGGATGAGCTGCTCCTCACCGAACTTCGCCACGAGGCGCTTCTTGAGCATCCTCCACATGACGAACGCGTCGATGATGGCGACGAGGACGACGATGTACAGCGCGAGGATGGCACCCAGGGCGAGCGCCGGCGCCTGGTTGGCGAAGAGCGTGATGACGAGGAAGGCCATCGCGAGGAAGAGGAAGTACTCCCCGACGTTCCAGCGCGCGTCCACGTAGTCGCGGATGTACCGGCGGACGGGCCCGCGGTCGCGGTACGGCAGGTTCTTCTCGTCGCCGCTCTGCATCGCCTGGTACTCACGGTCGCGGACCGCACGCTTCTTCTCGCGGTCGGCTTTCGCTGCCGCCCGGCGGTCGTCCGGCACGAGCGGACGCTTGTTCGCCGCCTGGGACTGCTTGCGCGTCGGCGTCGGGCGTCCCTTGCCCACGGACTGCTCGATGTCCGCGGCGGACACGGCGTCGGTGGCGGACGAGTCGTCTGAAGGCTTCTTGCGTGAGAACACGACGTCATCGTAGTCGACGCAACGCCTGCCCCCGAGCGCGATACGGTGCTGTGATGAGCGATCCTCACGACCTCCGTGCCCGTGTCACCTCCCTCTTCCCGGCGCTGCGCGCCGATCTCGAGGCTCTCGTCCGCATACCCAGCGTCTCCGCACCCGCTTTCGACCAGGAGCACGTCGCCGCCAGCGCCGAGGCCGTGGCCGAGCTGCTGCGCGGCACCGGGATGGACGACGTCCAGATCCTCACCGCCGGTGACTCCCGTCCCGCCGTCGTCGCGCGGCGTGCCGCCCCCGCCGGTGCCCCGACCGTCCTCCTCTACGCGCACCACGACGTCCAGCCGCCGGGGAGCGACGCCGACTGGCAGACGCCACCGTTCGAGCCCGTGGAGCGCGACGGCCGGCTCTACGGTCGTGGTGCCGCCGACGACAAGGCGGGCATCATCGCGCACATCGGTGCGCTGCGTGCCCTCGGGGACGATCTCGCGGTCGGCGTGACCGTCTTCGTCGAGGGGGAGGAGGAGATCGGCTCCCCGACCTTCGGCGCTTTCCTGGCGGAGTACGAGGAGCTGCTGCGCGCCGACGTCATCGTCGTCGCGGACTCCTCGAACTGGAAGGTCGGCATCCCCGGGCTGACGACGTCGCTGCGGGGCCTCGTCGACTGCGAGGTCGAGCTGACGGTGCTGTCCCACGCCGTGCACTCCGGTATGTTCGGCGGCCCGGTGCTCGACGCCATCACCCTGCTCGCGCGCCTCGTCGCCACGCTCCACGACGAGGACGGCAACGTCGCGGTCGCTGGGCTCACGCACGCGCCGGACCCTCTCGTCGACTACGACGAGGCCGACTTCCGCGCCGACTCCGGGCTCGTCGACGGTGCGGTGCTCGCCGGGACGGGGCCGATCTCAGCGCGCATGTGGACGCGGCCGGCGCTCTCCGTCATCGGTTTCGACGCCCCGAGCGTCGCGCTGTCCTCCAACACGATCACCCCGCGTGCCACCGCGAAGCTCTCGCTGCGCATCGCCCCGGGACAGGAGCCCGCAGCCGCACTCGCGGCGCTGCGCGAGCACGTCGCGTCGCACGTCCCCTTCGGAGCGCACGTGGAGGTCCGCGACGGCGAGCTCGGCCGTCCGTTCCAGGCACCGACCGACTCCCCTGCCATGCGTGCCGCCCGCGGGGCGTTCGAGGAGGCGTGGGGGACCGCACCCGTGGACATCGGGATCGGCGGATCGATCCCGTTCATCGCCGACCTGCTCGAGGTCTACCCCGAGGCCGCCATCCTCGTCACAGGGGTCGAGGATCCCGACTCGCGTGCGCACGGCGCCGACGAGTCGGTGCACCTGGCCGAGCTGGAGAAGGTCGTGCTCGCTGAGAGCCTGCTGCTGGAGCGGCTCGCCGCGGGACTGTCCTAGCCGAACCGTCGAACCGCCGACAGGTGCCGGGTGGCCCGCTCGCTGCCCGACGCCTGTCGGTCACCGCTCGGCGGTCGGGCCGTCGCTCAGCGGTGGGCGACGTCGACCGCCCGCGCCCACGCGAGGACGTCCTCGGGGAGCTCGGGGCTGGCGACGGACCCGCCTGCCACCAGGTCCGCGATGTCCTGGGCGGGGATCCGGGAGCCGTCCCGGCCCAGGAACCGCCCGGCGATGATCCCGCGTGCGGCGAGGCTGCCCTTCGTCGTGACGACCTGCTCGAGGTAGACGATGCGGGCATCCCAGCCGAGGACCCGGCTCGTGACCTCGACGGGCTCCCAGAGGACGAGCGACCTCTTGTACTTGACCGTCGACGCGGCGACGACCGGGAACCAGCCCTTCGCGTTGAGGAGCGGCATGCCACCGCAGTCGGCGAGGAGATTGGTCCGCGCGGTATCCATCATGTTGAGGTAGACCGCGTTGTTCACGTGCCGGTAGACGTCGAGGTCGCCCGGGCGCACGCGCGTGAGCGTCGTGGACGGGTCGAGGATCGTCTGGCCCGGGATGGCCTTCCGCGGGCGGAAGGTGGCGAGCGCGAGTCTGATCTGACGGGTCACCGGGTCAGGTTACTACGGGTAGCCGACGCTCAGTGCTCGCCGCACGTCCGCGGCGACACCCTCGCTGTCGAGCCTCGCGACGACGTGCAGGGCCGCCTCGATGCCAGGGTGGTCGCCGGCGGCCGTCACGAGATCGCCGTCGTCGACGAGCGGCGACTCGGTGTCGACGAGGGCGCTCGGTTCCGTCCTGGAGAGGGTGTCCAAGAGGTCGCTGCTGCTCGTCACCGCGCGACCGGCGACCAGTCCCGCTGCCGCCAGGACGAGCGTCCCGTCGCGGACACCCACGAGGAGCGACGTCGTCCGTCGCCGCTCCCGGAGCCACTCGAGGTGTGCCTGGTCCGGCACGGCGTCGCGGACCCCCGGACCGCCGGGGTACACGAGCACGTGCAACGAGTCGAGGCCGGTCTCGGCCGCGTCAGGGACGATGCGGAGCCCTGAGGCGAGGACGACGCCCGAGCCGTCGTCGCTGAACGTCACGACCTCGGCCTTGACCGATGCCAGCGCGGCCCACCGCGCGAACACGCTGAACGCCCCGACGACGTCGAGCGCGTCGGCACCGTCGAAGACGTAGACGCCGACGCGGAGCGGCACCACGGCTCTCATCTGTCCTCCTGAGAACGTACGGACGACGTGGTCTCAGGACATACCTAAACCTCAGAGCCCGGGGAGCGCAAGCATCTGGTCGAGCGCGACCCGCGCCCAGCGGGCGTCGTCGGCGTCGACCACGACCTGGTTGATGACACGACCGGCGACGAGCGACTCGAGCGTCCAGACGAGATGGGGGAGGTCGATGCGGTTCATCGTCGAGCAGAAGCACACGGTCGAGTCGAGGTAGTGCACCTGCTTGTCGGGGTGCGCCAGGGCGATCCGCCGGACGAGGTTGAGCTCGGTCCCCAGCGCCCATGCCGAGCCGGGCTCGGCGGCGTCGAGCATCCGGATGATGTACTCGGTCGAGCCGACATAGTCGGCAGCCTCGACGACCTCGTTCTTGCACTCGGGGTGGACGAGCACGTTCACCCCGGGCACCGCCGCCCGGATGTCGGTGACGTTGCGCTCGGAGAAGCGTCCGTGGACGGAGCAGTGCCCGCGCCAGAGGATCATGCGGGCGTCGCGCAGCTGCTGGACGGTGAGGCCACCGCCCGGCTTGCGCGGGTCGAACACGACGCAGTCCTCGGCGCTCATGCCGAGACGGACGAGAGCGGTGTTGCGTCCCAGGTGCTGGTCCGGCATGAACAGGACCTTGCCGCTGCCGTCGATGCCGCCCACGCGGTCGAACGCCCAGCGCAGCGCCACCTCGGCGTTCGAGGACGTGCAGACCGTCCCGCCGCGACGACCGGTGAACGCCTTGATGGCCGCGGTCGAGTTCATGTACGTCACCGGCACGGTGTCCTGCGCGACGCCGGCGTCGACGAGGACGTCCCAGCACTCCTCCACCTGGTCGATCGCGGCCATGTCGGCCATCGAGCACCCGGCAGCGAGATCCGGGAGGAGCACCTGCTGCGCGTCCGAGGTGAGGATGTCGGCGCTCTCGGCCATGAAGTGCACACCGCAGAAGACGATGAACTCCGCCTCGGGACGGGCGGCGGCCTCGCGGGCGAGCTTGAACGAGTCGCCGGTCACGTCCGCGAACGCGATGACGTCGTCCCGCTGGTAGTGGTGACCGAGGACGAACGCACGGTCACCCAGCGCCGCGCGGGCGACCCGCGCCCGCTCGACGAGGTCGGGAGCGCTCGCGGGCGGGAGCTCCCCGGTGCACTCCACGCCGCGCTCGGACGCCAGGTCCGCGGCCTGCCCCAGGAGCAGCAGCGCCGGTGAGGGAGCCGGTTCGGCGAAGGACGAGTTCAGCAGTGTGCTCACGCACCACATCGTCTCACAGCGTCGACGGCATCCGGCGGCTCCGGATGGAGGCAGGATGAGGCCATGCACGTGCTCATCGCCCCAGACACCTTCGGTCCCGAGCTCGGCGCCCGCGCGGCGGGTGCAGCCCTCGCCGAGGGCTGGTCACAGGGCGCGCCCCACGACACGGTCGAGGTCTGCGCGCTCTCTGACGGAGGGCACGGTTTCGCCGCTCTCGTCGCTGACGCGGTCGGTGTCCCTCCCGCGCAGGACGACGTCCTCGTCGTCCCCGGCACGCGCGGAACGTCCACGACGTATATCGACTCGTGTCGATACATCGACGGTGTCCGATCGTCCGTGCACCTCGCCGAGGGCATCGAGCACGCGCTCCGGGCCGGTGCGTCACGGATCGTCGTCGGGCTCCCCGGACCGCACGAGCTCTCGGGCGGACCCGACGCCGGCGCGGGGCTCCTCACGGTTCTCGGCGCGCTCTCGCGGCGGGACGCCGACCGAGCGACCACGGACAGGCTCGGAGCCGTGACGGCAGCCGATCTCGGAGGCCTCGCGGCCGTCCGTGCCCGGTTGCGCGGCATCGACCTCGTCGGTGCCGCAGCGTCCGACGTCCCCCTGCTCGGTCTGCACGGCGCGAGCGCGAGCGCCGCCTCCGCCGGGGTCCTCGGCGCGGAGCAGGCTCACGACCTCGAACGGGCGATCGGACACTTCGCCCACGTGCTCCGTGACGTGCTCGCGGACGCAGCCGACGTGCGGCGTCCGCTCGAGCTCGTCGGCTCGCCGTCGTCGGGCGCGCGGGCCGGCGCGGCACGCGCGCTCACCGGTGCGCCGGGTACGGGCGCCGGCGGCGGCCTGGGTCTCGCGATCTGCGCGCTCGGCGGTCGACTGGTTGGCGGTGCGACCCTGTTCAGCGACGTGGCCCGGACGAGCGAACGGGCAGGCCGGGCCGACCTCGTCCTCACCGCGCGCGGTGAGCTGGACGGGTCCTCCTTCCACGGCTCGGCCCTCGCCGT
The DNA here is from genome assembly GCF_040012415.1 of Sanguibacter sp. 25GB23B1. Taxonomy (NCBI): domain Bacteria; kingdom Bacillati; phylum Actinomycetota; class Actinomycetes; order Micrococcales; family Sanguibacteraceae; genus Sanguibacter; species Sanguibacter sp. 25GB23B1. The sequence goes on along the minus strand of NZ_JBDYKL010000008.1, from coordinate 28,858 downwards.
GGCCGTGGGTGCGGCAGCAGAGTGGGGGGTGCCGTGCATCGCCGTCGCGCGGACGAGCGTCATGAGCCGGCGCGAGCGCGCATCGGTCGGGCTCAGCGCGCTCGCCGACCTGCGGGCTCCCGGGGTCCCGGCCGCGGACGGCCCGCCCACCACGGTCGCGGAGCTCCGCAGCACCGCGGAACGCCTCGCGCGGACGTGGTCTCCCTCGCGTGTGCTCAGGCGCACGTAGACCCGGGCGGGGGGAGAGGGCTTAGGCTGACGGGAACAAAAGATGTCGACGCGCGGTTGGTACCGACGCGGAGCAGCACCCGCCGCGCTGCGGCGCGCGGATGCGCTCTCGATGCCTGACGATCAGTTCACCAGAATCCTTCTGTGGGGAGACACCATGAGCGAGACCACCGAGACTGCCACCCACGGGGTGCTGCTGAGCGACTTCGCGGCCCAGAAGATCCGCGACCTGCTCGAGCAGGAGGGCCGCGACGACCTGCGTCTGCGCGTCGCCGTCCAGCCCGGCGGCTGCTCCGGCCTGATCTACCAGCTGTACTTCGACGAGCGTGTCCTCGACGGTGACGCCCTGCGCGACTACTCGGGCGTCGAGGTCGTCGTCGACAAGATGAGCGTCCCCTACCTCGACGGCGCGACGATCGACTTCGCCGACACGATCGAGAAGCAGGGCTTCACGATCGACAACCCCAACGCGGGCGACGGCTGCGCGTGCGGCGGCTCGTTCAGCTGACCACGCACGGCTGGTTCGGCGGGCGCGAGAGCGGCCTCAGGACGAACCTCAGCACGAACGCAGGGCCCCGGCGACGATCGCCGGGGCCCTGCGTGCGTGCACGACCTCGTCCACGCACCCGTCCGCGGGTCGTGACCTAGGACCGGGCGGCCAGCCGCACGGTCGTCGCGAGGTAGGCCGTGCCGCCCGATCCGCGGTGCTCAGCAGCGTTCTCGACCGTGTGGCCGCGCATCCGGGCCCACGCCGGGACGTCGTGCTCCGCCGCGGGGTCGGTCGACCAGAGCGTGAGGACGCTCCCTGCATCGAGCGCTCGCGCGGCCTGAGCGAGGCGGATCACCGGGAGAGGGCATCGCAACCCCCGAGCATCGACGACGACGGCGTCGTCCGTGCCACTGCCCGTGCCGTCCACCGCGATACCGTCGCCGCTCACAGCCCGTCCACCCCGAGCGTCGAACGGACGCGGGCGACCGCCACGGGCAGCACCGCGAGCAACCGCTCGACGTCGTCCTCGCTCGTCGTGTCGTCGAGCACGATCCGCACGTTGCCGTGCGTGAGGACGCCCATGGCAGCGAGCACGTGGCTCGGCTCCACGGCCGCCGACGCGCACGCGGACCCCGAGCCGACCGTGAAGCCGGCCTTGTCGAGCTCCGTGACGAGCGCCTCGCCGTCGACGAAGAGGCAGGAGAACGTCACCACGTGGGGCAGGCGGTCCGCTGCGGGCCCGACGACCTCGACGTCCGGCACCAGCTCGGGTATGCGTGCCCGCAGACGGTCGACGAGCCGACGGTGCCGTGCCGCGGTGGCCGCACGCTCGTCGTCCCGTGCCTGGAGGGCGACCGCGGCAGCGAAGGCGGACGGGACGCTCACGCCGCCCGGGAACCACCGGTCGGGGTCCTCGGGCCACGTGGGGCTCCATCGGACCTTCTGGCGCACGGCGAGAACACCCACTCCCGTCGGGCCGCCCCAGTCGGCCGGGTCCGCGGCGAGCAGGTCCCAGGCGTCGTCCGTCGGCACGTGACCGACCGCGGCGCCCGCGTCGACGAGGAGCGGCACCCCTGCCGCACGTGCGGCCTCGTGCGCTCGGCCGACCGGCTGGAGCGTGCCGACCTCGCCGTTGGAGTGCTGGAGCGCGGCCAGCGCGACACCCGGCCCTGAGACTGCCACCGCGAACCGTTCGATGTCGACGCGCCCCAGACCGTCGACGGGCACGAGAGTGGTCTCTGCTGCGGCGTGACCGGTGGCAGCGAGCAGGGCCGCCCGTTCCACGGTGGAGGCGACCGCCGTCGTCCCGACCCGCCGTCGCCCGTGCACCGTCGCCGCGACCGCGGCGTGCAGGGCGCTCGTGTGCGAAGGGGCGAGATGGATCTCCTCGGTCCTCGCCCCGAGCGACGCCGCGAAGGCCTCGCGCGCCCCCGCGAGCAACGTGGCTGCCCGCCGTGACTCGGAGTGCAGCCGGCGCGGGTCGGACCAGCCGTCGTCGATCGCCTGCAGGAGCGCTCGCCGCGCGAGGGGGTGGAGCCGGGCGTTGCCTCCCGCGTCGAGGTGGACCCGGCGGGGCGGGGCTGCAGGAGCGGGTTCGGCGAGCACAACGCCACGGTAGCCCGCGACGACGAGCCGCCGGGCCAGGGCGTGGTGACCGGGCGCGACGCGATGACGGACCCGACTTGGTGACAGAGCGGCGCGGGCTGTTAGCAACCCGCGGAAACGGCAGATTTCTCACACTCCGGGGGCGCGCTCACGGCCACCTGGACCGCCGAGGCGCGATACGCTTCGTGTTGTCGAGGACGAAGGTCCTGTGTGCTGCCCGCATCCGGGTCGTGCCAGGACGCGAAGTGAAAGGCCCTCCTTTGCGCTCGGAACGCCCCACCAGCAGCAGGCGGACGATCGGCAGGCTCGTCGTAGCCGCCACGCTCGTCTCCCTTGCCGTCTCCGGATGTGCCCAGGACGCCCAGCGAGGCTTCCTCCCGGGCTACTCGGACGGCCCCACCACCAACAAGACGGACACCATCACCAGCATCTGGGTGGGTTCGTGGATCGCCGCGCTCATCGTCGGCGTCATCACCTGGGGCCTCATGGTCTGGTGCGTGGTGGTCTACCGCAAGCGCCGCGACGACAACACGCTGCCGATCCAGACGCGCTACCACCTGCCGCTCGAGATCATGTACACGATGGTCCCGATCGTCATGGTCGGTGTGCTCTTCTTCTTCACGCAGCGCGACATGTCCGACGTCCGTAACACCTCCGCCGAGCCGGACCTCACGGTCCAGGTCATCGGCAAGCAGTGGAGCTGGGACTTCAACTACGTCGACGAGGACGTGTACGAGACAGGCCAGCACGCGATCGAGCCCGGTGTGATCACCGGTGACCTCGGTGGGGTCGGTACGGACGAGTCGTTCCCGACGCTCGTCCTGCCGGTGGGCCAGAACGTCGAGTTCCAGATCGAGACGCGCGACGTCATCCACTCCTTCTGGATCCCCGCGTTCCTCGACAAGATGGACATGGTCCCGTACCGCACGAACGTCTGGCAGGTGACGCCGCTGCGAGAGGGCGTCTACGCCGGCAAGTGCGCCGAGCTCTGCGGCGACTACCACTCCGGCATGCTGTTCAACGTCAAGGTCGTCTCCGCCGAAGAGTTCGACGCCGAGATGGAGCGCCTCGCCGAGAAGGGCCAGACCGGCCAGCTCGGTCTCGACCTCAACCGCCTGCAGCACCCTGGTTCCACCGCTACGACGGAGAGTGACAACTGATGGTCGACGTCGCAGCACCCCAGGTCGTCCCCGGGCTCTCGACAGGGCGCCAGACGCTCGGTCGCACCGTGATCAAGTGGATCACCTCGACCGACCACAAGGTGATCGGGTACATGTACCTCATCACCTCGTTCATCTTCTTCTGCATCGGTGGCCTCATGGCCCTCGTGATCCGGGCCGAGCTCTTCGAGCCCGGGATCCAGATCGTGCAGAGCACGAACCAGTACAACCAGCTGTTCACGATGCACGGCACGATCATGCTGCTGCTGTTCGCGACCCCGCTGTTCGCCGGCTTCGCCAACGTCATCATGCCGCTGCAGATCGGTGCACCCGACGTCGCGTTCCCGCGGCTCAACATGTTCGCCTACTGGCTGTACCTCTTCGGCGGACTCATCGCGTCCGCGGGCTTCTTCACCCCGCAGGGTGCAGCCTCCTTCGGGTGGTTCGCCTACGCGCCGCTCTCCAACACGACGTTCAGCCCCGGTCTCGGCGGCGACCTCTGGGTGTTCGGGCTCGCGCTCACGGGATTCGGCACGATCCTCGGTGCCGTCAACTTCATCACGACGATCATCACGATGCGTGCGCCGGGCATGACGATGTTCCGCATGCCGATCTTCACGTGGAACACCCTCGTGACGAGCATGCTCGTGCTCATGGCGTTCCCGCCGCTCGCTGCGGCGCTCTTCGCCCTCGGGGCCGACCGTCGTCTCGGCGCCCAGATCTTCAACCCTGAGAACGGGGGAGCGATCCTCTGGCAGCACCTCTTCTGGTTCTTCGGTCACCCTGAGGTCTACATCATCGCCCTGCCGTTCTTCGGCATCGTCAGCGAGATCTTCCCCGTCTTCAGCCGCAAGCCGATCTTCGGGTACAAGGGCCTCATCTACGCGACGATCTCGATCGCGGCGCTGTCCGTCACCGTGTGGGCGCACCACATGTACGTGACCGGCGCGGTCCTCCTGCCGTTCTTCTCCTTCATGACGATGCTCATCGCGGTGCCGACCGGCGTGAAGTTCTTCAATTGGATCGGGACGTTGTGGCGCGGCAAGCTCACGTTCGAGACGCCGATGCTCTGGTCGCTCGGCTTCCTCGTCACCTTCCTCTTCGGCGGGCTGACCGGGGTCATCCTCTCGAGCCCGGTCATGGACTTCCACGTCTCGGACACGTACTTCGTCGTCGCCCACTTCCACTACGTCGTGTTCGGCACCGTGGTCTTCGCGATGTTCGCCGGCTTCTACTTCTGGTGGCCGAAGTTCACGGGGCGCATGCTCAACGAACGCCTCGGGAAGCTCCACTTCTGGCTTCTCTTCGTCGGGTTCCACATGACCTTCCTCATCCAGCACTGGCTGGGTGTGGCCGGCATGCCGCGTCGCTACGCCGACTACATGCCCGAAGAGGGCTTCACCTGGATGAACCAGGTGTCGACGATCGGTTCCTTCATCCTCGCGGCGTCCACGCTCCCGTTCCTCTGGAACGTCTACGTGACCTGGCGCAACGCACCCAAGATCACGGTCGACGACCCGTGGGGCTTCGGTGCCTCACTCGAGTGGGCGACGTCCTGCCCGCCGCCCCGCCACAACTTCGCGTCGCTCCCGCGGATCCGGTCAGAACGGCCCGCTTTCGACCTCCACCACCCGGAGGTCGCGGCGATGGACCACCAGGCCTCCAATCCGACGGTGCTCGACAAGATCTACGGCGAGGCTGACCGGCGCGGCGAGCAGGAAGATGCCGCTCAGCGACTCGCCGACAACGACAGCACGTTGGTCGACCCGCACAAGGACGAGGAAGGCAACCGATGAAGATCGAGAGCAAGCTCTTTACGTACCTGGTCCCGTTCTTCCTCCTCGTGTTCGTCGTGTACGGCTTGTGGAGCGGCTGGGAGCCGGTCGGCTCCGTCGGGCTCCTCCTCACGGGGGCGCTCGTCGGGATGGTGGGCTGGTACCTGGCTGCGACCGGGCGACGCATGGACGCGCGCCCCGAAGACGACCCGCACGGGGAGATCGAGCAGGGCGCCGGCGAGCAGGGTGTCTTCTCTCCGTGGAGCTGGTGGCCGCTGGCGATCGCCGCAGGTGCGGCCGTCACGTTCCTCGGACTCGCGGTGGGCTGGTGGATCGTCGGCGTCGGAGCGGTCTTGTCGATCATCGCCCTCGTGGGCTGGGTGTTCGAGTTCTCACGTGGGCAGCACGCTCACTGAGCCTGCTGAGAGGTGGCCCGTCGCACGACGGCGGTCCCCAGCGCGCAACGTCCTGAGCAGGGTCTCCCAGCGGTCGCCCGATCCGGTCGGGAGGACTCCCTCTGTGGTTCGTGCAGGAGAAGTCTCGTGGTGGCTGGCGTGCGCGCGGTGGTGCCCTGACGGGTCCGGAGGCAGCGATGCCGCGTGGAGGCTGAGCCCCCACGCGGCATCGTCGCGTTCGGTGCGCGGTGGTCCCGTGGGACCGCGGCGAGCGGTCGTCAGCCTGCGACGATGAGACCCGCGGTCTGGGTGCGCGCGCGCGCGAAGCGAGCGTCAGCGTCGCTCCAGCTGACGAGGTTCCACCAGGCCGCGACGTAGTCGGCGCGGACGTTCTGGTAGTCGAGGTAGTACGCGTGCTCCCACACGTCCAGCAGGACGATCGGCGTGAGGCCGAGCGCGATGTTGCTCTGCTGGTCGTAGAGCTGGACGATGATGAGCTTCTGGCCGATGGAGTCCCACGCGAGGATGGCCCAGCCAGAGCCCTGGACGCCGGCGGCGACCGCGGCGAAGTGCTTCTTGAAGGACTCGAAAGAGCCGAAGTCCTCGCTGATCGCGGCGGCGAGCTCGCCGGTCGGCTCACCCTCACCGGTGGGGGAGAGGTTGGTCCAGAACGCCGAGTGGTTGACGTGACCGCCCAGGTTGAAGGCCAGGTTCTTCGAGTGGAGGTTCACTGCGGCGAAGTCGCCGTTCTCACGGGCCTCTGCGAGCTTCTCCAGAGCCGTGTTGGCCCCGGTCACGTAAGCCTGGTGGTGCTTGGAGTGGTGGAGCTCCATGATCCGGCCGGAGATGTGCGGCTCGAGTGCGCCGTAGTCGTAACCGAGATCCGGCAGGGTGTAGACAGCCATTGCTTTGTCCTCCTGGAAGGTCTTCCACGACGGAACCGCCGTGGCTTACTGAGAAAGCCGATGACCCACGATCAGGACCCCACCAGGGCGGGGAAGCGATCGCGGGTCATCGTCCTACTGTGCAGCAAGTTCAGTGGTTCTGCTCGTGGTCGTCCTGTGCGTGGTCGTCGAGACCCGTACCGTCCGGTCCGACGATGGCGAGCGACGAGTCGCTCGAGTGACCCTTGAGCTGGTCGTGCTCACCGTGAGAGTGGGCTGCAGCAAGCTCGAGCGGCGTGACGGGCTCGACGCGGTCCTCGTAGAAGAACCTCGACAGCCGCTGGAGGGCCTGGTCCTTGCGGAAGCCCTTGCGACGGACACCGCGCGAGTCCTCCCGCGGCTCGATCTCGAGGGGGCGGTGCGCGTCGTAGTTGACGCGCAGCCACCGCTCTTCCTCGGCCAGAGGCTTGTGGACCTCGATGTACTCGCCGTTGGCGAACCGGACGATGCGGCCGGTCTCGTGGCCGTGGAGAACGAGCTCGCGGTCCTTGCGCTGGAGCCCCAGGCAGATCCGCTTGGTGATCCAGAAGGCGAGGACAGGAGCCACGAAGAGAGCGATCCGGAAGACCCAGGTGATCGCGTTGATCGAGAGCGAGAAGTGCGTCGCGATGAGGTCGTTCGAGCCGGCCAGCGCCAGGATGATGAAGGCGGTGAGGAAAGCGACGCCGAGCCCGGTGCGGACAGGCACGTTCCGGGGACGGTCGAGCACGTGGTGCTCGCGCTTGTCCTTCGTCGCGGCCGCCTCGAGGAACGGGTACACCGCGAGGAACGTGAACAACAGTCCAGGCACGACCACTGCGGGGATGAGCACGTTGAGGGAGAGCGTGTAGCCCGCGATGACGTACTCCGTCTGGCCAGGCATGAGGCGCAGGGAGCCCTCGAGGAAGAGCATGTACCAGTCGGGCTGCGCTCCTGCTCCGACCGGTGACGGGTCGTACGGACCGTAGTTCCACACGTTGTTGATGGCCATCGTGCCGCCCATGAACGCGAGGACGCCGAAGACGATGAAGAAGAATCCGCCGGCCTTGGCGACGTACACGGGGAAGAGCGGGAACCCGACGACGTTCTTGTCGGTTCGGCCACCCCCGGGGTACTGGGTGTGCTTGTGGAGCACCACGAAGAGGAGGTGCAGGCCGACGAGGGCCAGGATCAGGCCCGGTACGACGAGGATGTGCAGGGTGAAGAGGCGCGGGATGATGTCTTCGCCCGGGAACTCCCCGCCGAAGATGAAGTACGACATGTACGACCCGACGAGCGGGATCGCCTTGACGACACCGTCGGTGATGCGCAGACCGTTGCCCGAGAGGACATCGTCCGGGAGCGAGTAGCCCGTGAAGCCGGCCGCGAGGCCGAGGATCATGAGGAGGAAGCCGACCATCCAGTTGAGCTCACGCGGCTTGCGGAACGCACCGGTGAAGAAGACGCGCATCATGTGCGTGACGATCGCCGCCATGAAGAGCAGGGCTGCCCAGTGGTGGATCTGGCGCATGAGCAGACCGCCGCGCACCTCGAACGACAGGTCGAGGGTCGAGGCGAACGCCTCGGACATGAGCTGGCCGTTCATCGACGCGATGGGGCCTTCGTACTCGACGAGCCCCATCGACGGGACGAAGAACATCGTCAGGAACACGCCCGTGATGATGAGGATGACGAAGGAGTAGAGCGCGATCTCACCCAGGAGGAACGACCAGTGGTCGGGGAAGATCTTGCGGGCGAAGCCCTTGACGACACCGGCGATGCCGGTGCGCTGGTCGAGGTAGTCCGCGGTGCCAGCCACGGCGGACTCGGTGCGGGATGTACTCACTTCAGTCGCTCCCAGTAGCTCGGGCCAACCGGCTCGTTGAAGTCGTCCTGAGCGACGAGGTATCCCTCGTCGTCGATGGCGATGGGCAGCTGGGGGAGTGGCCGCTTCGCCGGTCCGAAGACCACCTTGGCCCCGTCAGCTACGTCGAAGGTGGACTGGTGGCACGGGCAGAGCAGGTGGTGGGTCTGCTGCTCGTAGAGCGCGACGGGGCAACCGACGTGCGTACAGATCTTGGAGTAGGCGACGATGCCTTCGTAGGACCAGTCCTTGCGGTCCTCCGCCTCCTGGAGATCAGCGGGGTCGAGCCGGATCAGGAGCACGACCGACTTGGCCTTCTCGGTGATCCAGTGGTGCGTCCGGCGCTCCTCTTCGGGGGCGTCGGGGATGACGTGGACGACAGAGCCGATGGTCATGTCCGCGGCCTTGATCGGCCGACCGGACGGGTCGGTCGCGAGGCGCGTGCCCTTGGTCCACATGGTGTGGCGGAACTTGCTCACGTCCCAGTCGTTGCCGACCGAGCTGATGAGCGGGACCGCGATCGTCAGCGGGAAGAGACCCACTGCCGTGACGACGGCGCCCTTGAGGACGCCTCGGCGGGCGATGCCCGAGTCGTCGGCTCCGTCCTTGAGGACGGTCACCGCTGCCGCACGCATCTCGTCGGAGCTGCGCTGCTCGTGGCGCTCCTCGACCCGCTCGTGGTCCGACATGAGCGTCTTCGCCCAGTGGACTGCCGCGAGCCCGATGCCCATGAGGGACAGGAACATGGTGAGGCCGAGAGCGAGGTTGGCGTTCCGGACGCTCGCGGTGGTGCCGTCGGGTCGGATGGCGAAGTAGACGACGATCGTGGCGATCGTCCCGATGATCGACAGGACGAACAGGATGACGACCTGTCGTTCGGCACGCTTGGCCGCTCGGGGGTCCGTGTCTGCCATCCGGTTCTGGTGAGCAGGCACTCCCGGGTCGGCGAAACGGTCGGTCTCGCCTGCGCCCGCGGCGCGGACGAGGTCAGCTGAACTCTTCTGGTGCTCGCTCACGAGGACTTCGCTCCGATCCACACGGAGCACCCGATGAGTGCACCGATACCGACGATCCAGACCCAGAGGCCTTCGCTGACAGGTCCGAGACCACCGAGGTCGAGCCCTCCGGCGGAGCCGTCGCGCTGCTCGACGAGGTAGGAGATGACGTCACGCTTCTCTTCCGGCGTGAGCGTCGCGTCGTTGAACACCGGCATGGACTGAGGTCCGGTGAGCATCGCCTCGTAGATGTGGGTCGGTGTCGTCTCCCACAGTGCGGGCGCGAACTTGCCCTCGGAGAGCGCGCCCCCCGCGCCGACGGCGTTGTGGCACATGGCGCAGTTGGTCCGGAAGACGGCGGAACCGTTGGAGGCGTCCCCGAGCTCAGGGTCGACCTGCTCGGCAGTCGGTGTGGACGGGCCGGGGCCCAGCGATGCGACGTACGCGGCGAGCTGCTCGGTCTCCTCGGCGTCGAGCTGGCGCGGCTTCGCGATCGCCTGAGGGCCGTTCGACTGCATCGGCATCCGGCCGGTACCGACCTGGAAGTTCACCGCTGCCGCTCCGACACCGATGAGGGAGGGCGCGTTCTCGCGGCCTTCCGCGTCAGGCCCGTGGCACGTGGCGCAGTTCGCCTGGAAGAGCTTGGCGCCGTTCTCGATGTCGTCGGTCGTTGCGGTGTCGGCGCTGGCTGGGGCAGGGGCCAGGGCGGCGTACACGCCGCCGGTGACCAGCAGCGCCAGCAGCAGCAGCACGACCGGCATCAACCGGTGGTGTCGGCGGGCGGCGAGTGCCTTCACGGATGGATCCTCGTCTCAGGTTCAGTGGATGGTGCGTGTCGCGGTGCGCGGGGAGCGCCGACGGCCTATTGCAGGAAGTAGATGACGCCGAACAGTGCGATCCAGACGACGTCGACGAAGTGCCAGTAGTAGGACACGACGATCGCGGTGGTGGCCTCGTGGTGCCCGAACTTCTTCGCCGCGAACGAGCGGCCGAGAAGGAACAGGAACGCGATGAGCCCACCGACGACGTGCAGACCGTGGAACCCGGTGGCGAGGTAGAACACCGAGCCGTAGGGGCTCGAGGAGATCGTCAGTCCGTGCTCGACGAGCTCTGCGTACTCGTAGATCTGGCCGGCGACGAAGAAGGAGCCCATGAGATACGTCAGTGTGATCCACTCGTTCATGCCCCACCGGTTGATCGCGAAGATCGATCCCGTCCTGCGCGGCTGGAACCGCTCCGCGGCCCACACACCCATCTGGCACGTCACCGATGACGCGACCAGCACGCAGGTGTTGATGAGGGCGAACGTGAGGTTGAGATGACCCGTCCCCTCGCTCCACTGGTCGGCGGGGATCGTCGCACGCGTCGTGAAGTACATCGCGAAGAGGCCGGCGAAGAACATGAGCTCGCTCGCGAGCCACACGATGGTTCCGACCGAGACAGGGTTCGGTCGGTTCACGCTCACGTGGGTTTGGGCGCTGGGGACAGCCGTTGCAGTCGACACAGTATTCATTATGGACGACGACGGCTCATGCGTGGGCCTTAAGACCTATCGATCGGGGCGTTAAATCTCACAATGGCCCGGCATCGTGCCGATCACGGCCGTCCTCGTGACGAAAGCCGGAGAAGTGTCATGAAGATGGGGGTTCAGAAGACTGCGGAACGCCTTCCTCGCCTGTGGCTGACCGCGCACGACCGTCAGCGGTAGCCTCATAGGGCCTTGTCCGACCCACTGACCGTGAGGATGCCCATGTCCACGCCTTCGTCGTCGACCGACCCGCAGCAGACCATCTTGCTCTACAGCGACGACGTGACCGTCCGGGAGGCGGTCCGGTCGGCGGTCGGGGCGGTGGCCCACAGCGGCGGGACGCCCCTCCGCTGGGTCGAGGTCGCCACCTACGACGCCGTCGTCGGGCGCGCGGACGAGGGCGGGATCGACCTCATGATCCTCGACGGCGAAGCGGACAAGGCCGGCGGCATGGGAGTCTGCCGGCAGCTGAAGAACGAGATCTTCCGATGCCCACCGGTCCTCCTGCTCACCGGGCGCCCACAGGATGCCTGGCTCGCCTCCTGGTCTCTCGCGGACGCTGCTGTTCCGCGGCCGCTCGACCCCGTCGAGCTGCAGCGAGCCGTCCGCACCCTGCTCGCCGCCCGCGTCGCGGACGGCGTGGTGCGGTGACGGCCACGCTCACCTGGACCGACCTCACGGCAGCGCTTATCGCTCGGGAGGACCTCACCGCGCGTCAGACGGCGTGGGCGATGGATGCCGTCATGTCCGGGCTCTCGACGCCGGTGCAGCTCGCGGGCTTCCTCGTCGCGCTGCGGGCGAAGGGGGAGACGATCGACGAGCTCACCGGTCTCGCGGACGCGATGCTCGGCCACGCCGTCCGGTTCGAGGTCGAGGGTCCCTCCGTCGACATCGTCGGAACAGGCGGCGACCGAGCGCACACCGTGAACATCTCGACGATGGCCGCGGTCGTCCTCGCCGGCGCTGGTCTCACCGTCGTCAAGCACGGGAACAGGGCTGCGTCCTCGTCCTCCGGGTCTGCGGACGTCCTCGAGGTGCTCGGCATCCGGCTCGACCACTCGCCTCAGCGTGTCGCCGAGCTCGCGACCGAGGTCGGCATCACCTTCTGCTTCGCGAACGTCTTCCATCCCGCGATGCGGCACGCGGCGGCGGCACGCAGCGGCCTCGGGCTGCCCACCACGTTCAACTTCCTCGGGCCGCTGACGAACCCGGCACAGCCGCGGGCCACGGCCGTCGGCGTCGCTGACCGGAGGATGGCTCCCCTCGTGGCGGGCGTGCTCGCCGCGCGCGGCACGCGCGCGCTGGTGTTCCGCGGAGACGACGGGCTCGACGAGCTGGCCGCGACCGGGTCCTGCGACGTGTGGGAGGTCCGGGCGGGTGAGGTCACGCACCACCGGCTCGACCCCGTCGGGGAGCTCGCTCTGACGCCGACCTCGCTCGCCGAGCTCCGGGGCGCGGACGCCCGGTTCAACGCCGGTGTCGCCCGCGACGTCTTCGCCGGCGCGCAGGGCCCCGTGCGAGAGACCGTCCTGCTCAACGCCGCGGCAGCGTTCGTGGCCGATGGCTCTCTCGAGGGGACGGACGAGGGCTCGCTCCCCGAGCGGCTCGGGCGCGGGCTGGTCCACGCTGCGCAGTCCGTGGACTCCGGCGCCGCACAGAGCGCGCTCGCGCGGTGGGCGGCTGCGTCGGCCTGAGCCGGCCTGCAGGCACCGGTGCCTGCAGGCGCGCGGCCGCGACCGTCGTCGATCGGCGGGTCAGTCCTCGAGACCGAGCGCGAACGCTGCGTCGAGGTCGGAGCTGGAGTACTCCCGGAACGCCAGGTAGGTCCGGGTGCGCACGACGCCAGGGACCTTGCTGATCTTGTCCGCGATGATGTCGGCGAAGTCGTGATGGTCCTGGACCGTGACCATCGCGATGAGGTCGACCTCACCCGTGACCGAGTAGACGGAGGCGACGCCCGGGACGTTCGCGATGGCGGTCGCGGCCTCGGGGATGAGCGCTTGGTCCGTGTCGATCATGACGATGGCGGTGGGCATGGCGTGCTCCTCGGGAAGGCGATGGCGCGGGCGACCGGTGGTCGCACCCTTGATCATGCCGCTACACGACGCCCGAGACGACTCCGGCGGTCGTGGTGTTGACGAGGTATCTCTCGGCACCGCCGACCGGGCAGGTCTGGGGATGTGTCACGCTGACGAGCCGTACACCGTCGGAGCGCAGCCAGGCGAGCACGAGGTCTGTCTCCTCCGGATGGCACGCGGGTGCCGGGGCCGGGCGGGGGTCCACGTGCTCGGCGGAGCCGACCGCGGCACCGATCGTCACGTACGGGTCGCGGCCTGGTGGGCAGACGACGGTCGCTGCGAGCCGGCCGTGACGCACGACGACGATCTCCCATCCTCCGCCCGTCCAGGGGCGGGCGGCGACGAGCTGCTCGCACGCGCTCAGGGGTTCGAGGCGCTGGGCACGGGACGCTCCGGCGAGGTATGCCGTCAGCCGGTCCCGCTCGGTGGCCGCGTCCTCGAAACGCTCGTCGGTCGCGAGCTCCTTGATCCTGCGGGACAGGGCGGTGACGACCGGTCCTGCGTCTCCGCGCATGGTTGCGCGCACGGACTCGGTCACCGCGGAGTACGCCGTGGCCGTCGCGCCAGGCGGCTGGCGCTCGGCAGTGACGCAGGGAGCGCTGCACCGACCCATCTCGGCCAGGGCGCAGGCGGCTGCTGAGATGCTGGGCGTGGCGGGCAACCGTGCGGCGCACTGGCGGACCGCGTGCGCCGACTGCAGCGCCTCGAGGGCGTCCTGAGCCCGGCTGCGGGAGGTGAACGGACCGATGTGCGGCTCGCTCGGTCCGTTCACGGGCTGGCGGACGTCTCGCACGACGGTGAGCCGCGGATAGGCCTCGGCCGTGAGCCGCACCCAGTGCATGCGCTCTGGGTGCTTGGAACGCCGGTTGTAGCGGGGTGCGTGCTCGGTGATGAGACGCAGCTCCCTGACGCGGGACTCGAGCTCGGTCGCGCACGGGACGGCACGCACGGACTCGGCGAGCCTGATCATCTCGATCATCCGACCGCGCTTCTCCGACGCCGTGAAGTAGCTGCGGACCCGCTTGTGCACGGAGGTCGAGGTCCCGACGTACAGGACCTCGCCGCGCGGGCCCACGAACATGTACACACCGGGGCCCGTCGGGAGGCCGTCGGCGAGGTGTCGCTTGCGCCGGACGTCCGCCGGTACCGGGTCGGTGGCGGTCGCGAGGTCCTCGAGGTGCGTGATGCCGAGCGGAGCGAGCCGGTCGAACAGGGCATGCAGGACATCGACGGTGGCGCGGGCGTCGGACAGCGCGCGGTGGTCCGGCGTGACGGTCGCGTGGAAGAGGTTCGCGAGGGTCGAGAGCTTGTGGTTGGGCGCCTCGTCGCGCGTGACGACGCGCCGGGCGAGGGTCACGGTGTCGAGCACCTGGTTGCCGGGCCACGGATGGTCCGAGCGTGCGGCGGCGGCGCGGAGGAAGGAGATGTCGAAGGGTGCGTTGTGCGCGACGAGGACGGTCCCGCGGATGAACTCGAGGAAGGATGGGACGACGGCCTCGATCCGCGGTGCGTCCGAGACCATCGCGGTGCTGATCCCCGTGAGGCGCGCGATGAACGCGGGCACGGGGACACCGGGGTTGACGAGCGTCTGGAACTCGCCGACCCGCTCTCCGCCGCGGACCTTGACGGCGCCGATCTCGGTGATCTCGCAGTCCTTCGCCGATCCGCCTGTGGTCTCGAGGTCGACCACGACGAAGGTCACGTCGCGCAGCGGCGTGCCGAGCTCGTCGAGGGCGAGCTGGACGGGCTTCCCGGTGGTCTCGGGCACGGTCTGGAGACCGGGGCGGGGCGGGGTGATCCGACGACCGCTGTGCCGTGCACCAGGCAGGGGGCGCAAGGCTCGGGTGGACGACTCGGGGTGCATGCGCCGAGACTAGGCTGCGCCACCGACATCGATGGCATCGCAGCCGCCGCTGCCGCCTGGGCCCTGGTGCCGCTGGACGACGGCGGCACCAGGGCGGTGACCGGTTCAGTCGACGCGCTTGACGTCCGCATAGATCGCGTCGATCTCGTCGGTGAAGTCGGTCAGGACGAGCGCCCGCTTGACCTTGAGAGACGGCGTGAGATAGCCGTTCGCGACGGTGAAGTCGGTCGTGAGGATGCTGAACTTGCGGATGGACTCGGCCCGCGACACGGCCCGGTTGGTCCGCTGGACCGCTGCGTCGACCGACGCGAGGACGTCAGGGTCCGTCACGGCCTGCTCGACGGTGAGGGAGGGCTTCCCGTGGGTGGACAGCCATCCAGGGAGGCCTTCGGGATCGAGGGTGATGAGCGCACCGATGAACGGCTGCGCGTCACCGACGACGACGACCTGGCTGATGATCGGGTGGGCCCGGAGCCGGTCCTCGAGAACCGCAGGCGCGACGTTCTTCCCGCCGGCGGTGACGATGATCTCCTTCTTGCGGCCCGTGATGGTGAGGTAGCCGTCGTCGTCCATCGTCCCGATGTCGCCCGAGCGGAACCATCCGTCGGTGAACGCGTCGGCGGTGGCCTGCTCGTTGTTGCGGTAGCCCCGGAAGACGTGCGGGCCCTTGATGAGGATCTCGCCGTCCGGGTCGAGCCGCAGACCGTGGCCGGGGAGCGGCGGGCCGACGGTGCCGATCTTCCCGCCCGGCAGGTTGACGGTCGAAGGTGCCGTCGTCTCGGTGAGCCCGTAGCCCTCGAGGACGACGAGGCCGACACCGCGGTAGAAGTGACCGAGACGTTCCCCGAGAGCCGCACCGCCCGACACGGCGTACCGCGCCTCGCCGCCCAGGGCGGTGCGGATCTTCTTGAGGACGAGGGCGTCGGCGACCTTGTGCCGCAGGCGCAGCGCGATGCTCGGACCCCCCGCGGAATCGAGGCCGCGCGAGTAGGAGATCGCGGTCGCCGCGGCCCAGTGGAAGATCTTCACCTTCCCGCCGGCGGCGGCCTTCTGCTCGGAGGAGTTGTACACCTTCTCGAAGACACGTGGCACCGACAAGATGTACGTCGGCTTGAACGACGCGAGGTCCGGCAGGAGGGTCTTCGTGTCCGGGGTGTGGCCGAGCACCGAGCCGGCGGGGACGACGAGCACGTGGATGAACCGGGCGAAGACGTGGGCGAGAGGCATGAAGAGCAGCGTCCGGCGCGCTCCGTAGTGCAGCACGTCGGTGAGCTTCTCGGTCGCGTTGACGGTCACGGAGTAGAAGTTCTCGTGCGTGAGCTCCGCACCCTTCGGGCGACCGGTCGTCCCCGACGTGTAGATGACCGTCGCGACGTCTGCCAGGCGTGCGACAGAGCGTCGACGGGCGATCTCCTCGTCCGTGACATCGGCACCGGCCGTCTTGAGCGCCTCGAGACCGCCGTCGTCGATGACGTGGACCGAGCCGAGCTGCGGCGCCTTGTCCTGCACCTCTGCGACCGTGGCGGCGTTCTCGGGGGTCTCGACCACGAGGAGGCGGACGTCCGAGTCCGTGAGGATCCACTCGACCTGCTCGGCGCTGGAGGTCTCGTAGAGGGGCACGGTGATCGCGCCCGCTGCCCAGATGGCCCAGTCGAGGAGAGACCACTCGTACCGGGTGCGGGACATGATCCCGACGTGGTCACCAGGCTCTACACCTCGGGCGACGAAGCCCTTGGCCACGGCGACGACCTCGGCGTCGAAGGCGCGGGCGGTCACCGAGGTCCATGCATCGGTCTGTGCGTCCTTCACCTCCATGAGCGGCTCGTCGCCGGCGGTGGACACGCGCGCGGCGAGCAGGTCGTTGAGGTTCTTCTGCGGATCGACGGTGATGAGGGCGGGGGTGAAGAACTCGTCCATTCTGGCTCCAGTGACAGTGGTCGACAGTGGGTAGACCTTACCCACTGATCGGGACGTGCAGTTGCACCTCAGACTTGAGTACGCTTCATCCGAGTCGCACGCGTTCGTGCACACATCGAGATCTGTGAGGAAACGGCATGCATGCCATCGGGGTCGATATCGGCGGGACGAAGATCGCGGCCGGGGTGGTCGACGAGGATGGGCGCATCCTCGCACAGACGCGCGTCGGCACCGAGCCTGAGGATGCGTCGAGCATCGACCGGGCGATCGCCGAGGTGTGCCGGGAGCTCTCCAAGGAGTACGAGATCGGGGCGATCGGCCTCGCGGCCGCCGGGTTCGTCAGCCCCGACCGCGCATCCGTCCTCTTCGCCCCGAACATCGCGTGGCGTGACTACCCCATCGCACACCGCGTGGGAGCGCTCCTAGGCCTCGACGTCCCGATCGTGGTCGAGAACGACGCGAACGCAGCAGGCTGGGCGGAGTTCCGGTTCGGCGTCGCACGCGAAGCCACCGACATGCTCCTGCTCACCGTCGGAACGGGCCTGGGAGGCGCTCTCGTCGTCAACGACCAGCTCGTCCGCGGACGGTGGGGCGTCGCCGCCGAGGTCGGCCACATGCGTGTCGTGCCCAGCGGGCACTACTGCGGCTGCGGGCACGAGGGGTGCTGGGAGCAGTACGCCTCGGGGACCGCGCTCGTGCGCGACGCCCGTGCGGCGGCGGTGGCGCGTCCGAAGGACGCCGTCCGGCTGCTCGACCTGTCAGACGGGGTCGCCGAGAACATCACCGGCCCGCTCATCACCGCGGCCGCCATGGGCGGCGACCCTCTCTCGATCGAGCTGCTCGCTGAGCTCGGTCGGTGGATCGGCGAGGGCGCGGCGTCCGTCGCGGCGCTCCTCGACCCTGAGCTCATCGTCATCGGCGGCGGTGTCGGCGCGGCGGGCGACCTGCTCCTCGGACCGGCTCGACGCGCCTACGGCGAGTCGCTCCCTGCGCGCGGGCACCGCCCGGAGGCGAGGATCGAGCTCGCAGCGCTGGGCAACGAGGCGGGCATCGTCGGCGCCGCAGACCTCGCGCGCGTCTGACGAAGACCGCGGCCCCGACGCGGGCCGCGAACGTCGGTACGGGAACACCAGGGACGACGGCGCCTCACACGACGGCGCCGTCGTCCCCTGGTCGTGCGTCCCTGCTGTGGGGGAGCCGCCACACGAGCAGCGCTGCCCCACCGACGAAGACCCCTGCGAGCGAGATGAAGAACCCTCGTGGTGCACCGTCCCAGAAGATCCAGGCGAGCACCAGAGCGATCGGGCTCGCGCACAGCGCGAGCAGGGCGACGTTGCGCAACGGGTCGGCGCTCAGGGCGATCCCAGGGTCGGGCGCGACGAACTCGCCCTCACGCTCCTCCGCTGCTTCGACATCCGCGCTGCGGGGCCAGTCGCGGGGCCCGGCGGTGGCACTGCGCGGCACCACCGCTCGTGCTGGCGGCTCCTCGACCCACGGCGCGACAGGGAAATCGAACGAGACGTCCTGCTCGACAGCGGCCGGAGTTCGTTCCCCTGGTGGATCCGTGGAAAGATCGGAGAGTTCAGCGACGATCTGCGCCCAGGCCGCGTCCGTCCGCTCCTGGTCGGGCACGCCGCGCTCATCGCGGCCTTCCGGGTCGACATGCTCGTCCGGCGCTTCGTCGGGTTCGTCGATGGTTCCTGGCATGGTGATCACTCTAGAGTCGGATGACAGTCCCGCGTATGCGAGGCGCATGAGGAGGCGGGTTGTTCTACTGGCTGATGAAGCGGGTCCTCGTCGGACCCCTGCTTCGAGTGATGTTCCGTCCGTGGGTGCGGGGCCTCGAGAACATCCCCGGGGACGGTCCGGCGATCATCGCGAGCAACCACCTGGCGGTCATCGACTCGTTCGTGCTGCCGCTGATGATGGATCGCGAGATCGTGTTCATCGGCAAGTCCGAGTACTTCACGGGGACCGGTCTCAAGGGGCGTGCGACCGCCGGCTTCATGCGCGGTGTCGGGACCATCCCCGTCGACCGCTCGGGCGGCAAGGCGAGCGAGGCTGCTCTGCGGACAGGGCTCAAACGCCTTGCGGACGGCGGTCTCTTCGGGATCTATCCCGAGGGCACGAGGAGCCCCGACGGCAGGCTCTACCGCGGCAAGACCGGTGTGGCACGGCTCGCCCTCGAGTCCGGTGCCCCGGTGATCCCCGTCGCGATGGTCGGGACCGACAAGGCGCAGCCCATCGGCACGCGCATCCCGAAGCCTCTGCGCATCGGCATCGTCATCGGCGAGCCCCTCGACTTCAGCCGGTACACCGGGATGGAGAGCGACCGCTTCATCCTGCGCTCGGTCACCGACGAGATCATGTACTCGCTCATGAGCCTGTCCGGTCAGGAGTACGTCGACATCTACGCGGCCACCCAGAAGGCGCGGCTCGCCGCAGGCGTGAAGAACTCCGGAACGGCGAACCAGCACCCCACGGCTCCGGGCGGACGCCCCGTCCCCGACGTCCAGGTGCCGGAACCGCCGAAGGACACCCCCGAGACGTCACTAGACTGATCTTCGCCCACACCACACGAAACAGCGCCCGCACACCCCTGCACGCACCAGCGCGCGCGGCGGGCACAATGAGAGGTAGATCCACATGTCGGTCCGTCGCGTCGCGCTCCTCACGGCTGGTGGCTTCGCTCCCTGCCTGTCCTCCGCTGTCGGAGGGCTCATCGAGCGCTACACAGAGCTGGCTCCGGAGGTCGAGATCATCGCCTACCAGCACGGGTACCACGGCCTGCTCACCGGCAACAAGATCGTCATCGACGCCGAGGTGCGCAAGAACGCCGGGATCCTGCACCGCTTCGGCGGGTCGCCGATCGGCAACAGCCGCGTCAAGCTCACCAACGCTGCGGACTGCGTCAAGCGCGGCCTCGTCAAGGAGGGGGAGAACCCCCTGACCGTCGCGGCCGAGCGGCTCAAGGCCGACGGCGTCGACGTCCTGCACACCATCGGCGGTGACGACACCAACACCACCGCAGCCGACCTCGCCGCCTACCTCGAGGAGAACGGCTACCACCTCACGGTCGTCGGCCTGCCGAAGACGATCGACAACGACGTCATCCCCATCAAGCAGTCGCTCGGTGCGTGGACCGCGGCCGAGGAGGCCGCCGGTTTCGCCGCGAACGTCATCGGCGAGCACCGCTCCGGGCCGCGCATGCTCATCGTCCACGAGGTCATGGGGCGCCACTGCGGGTGGCTCACCGCGGCGTCGGCCGCCTCGTACCGGTCGTGGCTGGACACGCAGGAGTGGGTCCCGGGAATCGGTCTCACCAAGGAGCGGTGGGACATCCACGCCGTCTTCGTCCCGGAGCTCAAGCTCGACCTCGAGGCCGAGGCTGCACGCCTGCGCACCGTCATGGACGAGGTCGGCAACGTCAACATCTTCCTCTCCGAGGGTGCCGGCATGCACGAGATCGTCGCGCAGCTCGAGGCGTCGGGCGAGACGGTGGAGCGCGACCCGTTCGGCCACGTCAAGCTCGACACCATCAACCCGGGCGCCTGGTTCGCCAAGCAGTTCGCCGAGCTCCTCGGTGCCGAGAAGACGATGGTCCAGAAGTCCGGCTACTTCTCGCGCGCCGCGGCCGCCAACGCCGAGGACCTGCGCCTCATCAAGTCCATGACCGACTTCGCCGTCGACAGTGCGTTCCGTGGTGAGTCGGGCGTCGTCGGGCACGACGAGGAGGACGGCGACCGTCTCAAGGCCATCGCCTTCCCGCGCATCGCCGGCGGCAAGGCGTTCGACGTCTCCCAGGAGTGGTTCACCCGGCTGCTCTCCGAGATCGGCCAGCAGCAGGCGCCTGCAACCTCATGAGCGTTGCCGTCGACCCGGAGGTCTCGCAGGGCCTCGACCACTTCCGGTCGCTCGTCGCAGGGCAGCAGCCGGTCTGGCCGGACGCGGAGCACCTGCGTCAGGTGAGCGAGGCGTTGGCCGGCGTCCCGCCGCTCGTCGTGCCGGCGCAGCTCGAGACCCTCACCGACCGGCTCGCGTCGGCGGGAAGGGGAGAGGCGTTCCTCCTCCAGGGCGGGGACTGCGCCGAGACGTTCGCCGAGGCGAACGCGGACCGCATCCGCAACAAGGTGCGCACGATCCTGCAGATGGCGGTCGTCCTCACGCACGGCGCGAGCATGCCCGTGGTGAAGATGGGGCGGATGGCGGGTCAGTACGCGAAGCCGCGCAGCTCCAACGACGAGACGCGTGACGGCGTGACATGGCCCGCCTACCGGGGTGACATGGTCAACGGCCACGCGTTCACCGAGCGTGACCGCGTGCCGGACCCGGACCGGCTCCTCCAGGGATACAACATCTCGTCGGCGACCCTGAACGTCGTGCGTGCCCTGACCACCGGCGGGTTCGCGGACCTGCGACAGGTCCACGAGTGGAACCGCGGGTTCATGACGAACCCCGCCTACGCGCGGTACGAGCGCACGGCCACGGAGATCGACCGCGCGATCAAGTTCATGGCCGCGTGCGGTGCGGACTTCGACGCGCTGCGCACCGTCGAGTTCTTCGTCAGCCACGAGGCGCTCCTCCTCGACTACGAGCGGGCGCTGACCCGGATCTCGTCCCAGACCGGCGCGCCGTACGACTCCTCGGGGCACTTCCTGTGGATCGGGGAGCGGACCCGGAAGATCGACGGGGCCCACGTGGACTTCCTGTCGCGGATCTCCAACCCCATCGGCGTCAAGCTCGGCCCGACGACGACGGCGGACGATGCGCTCGCTCTCCAGGACAAGCTCAACCCCCAGGGGATCCCGGGTCGGTTGACGTTCATCACACGGATGGGAGCGGGCAAGATCCGTGAGGCGCTCCCACCGCTCGTCGAGAAGGTGACCGCCCTGGGCGGTCCCGTCACCTGGGTGACGGACCCGATGCACGGGAACACGATCACGTCCGACAGCGGGTACAAGACTCGGCGGCTCGAGGACGTCCTGGACGAGGTCCGCGGGTTCTTCGAGGTCCATCGTGCGCTCGGGACCGTGCCGGGCGGGCTGCACGTCGAGCTCACCGGTGACGACGTCACGGAGGTGCTCGGCGGCAGCGAGGAGATCGACGACGCCGGCCTCGCGCTGCGGTACGAGACCCTCGTCGACCCGCGGCTCAACCACCAGCAGTCGCTCGAGATGGCCTTCCAGGTCGCGGAGATGCTCCAGCGCTAGCCTGCTGGTCGTTGCAGGACGAAGCCCGCCCACCTCCTCCGAGGGGGCGGGCTTCGTCGTTCAGCTGCTGAGGGTCGCGTGGGGGAGACGGTGCGACGGTCAGAGGTCGAGCGTGATCGTGGAGCCCTTCCGGAGCTGTGTCCCTGCCGCCTCGCTCTGGTTGCGCACCTCGTTGCCGAAGAGGCCGAAGTAGTAGTTGACCTTCACGGTGAAGCCGGCGGTCTCGAGGATCTGCTGCGCCTCGGCGACCGGCTTGAGCAGGACGTCCGGCACCTCGACGAACGGACGGCCGAGCGAGACGGTCAACGTGACCTCGTCTCCCCGGTGGGCGTCCGTGCCCTGTTCCGGGCTCTGCGAGATGACCGCTCCTTCGGGGACGGTCTCGCTGTACTCCTCGACCGGTACGGGTGTCAGGTCCCACGGGGCGAGCTGTTGGGTGGCGTCGTCGAGGCTGAGGAGCTGGACCTGCGGGACGGTGACAGGTTCCGGGCCCTTCGACACGGTGAGGACGATCGGGGTGCTGTGGGGCAGGAGGGAGCCCTCCGCCTCGGAGGCCGCCATGACGACGCCCTCGGCCACGGTCGTGTCCCAGACGAGCTCGGTACCGACGGCGGTGAACCCTGCCGTCTCGAGAGCGGTCTCGGACTCCGTGACCGCGATGCCTGTGAGGCCTGCAGGCACGGTGAAGTGCTCGATCCCCTTGGAGACGGTGAGCTCGACGGTGCCGTCCTTGGCGACCTTGTCACCGCTCTGCGGTTCGACGGCGATGACGACACCGGACGGGACCGTGTCGCTGAAGGCTTCCGTCGACTCGAGATCGAGCGCCGCGGCCGCGAGGGTGGCCTCCGCGTCTGCGGCGCTCACGTCGACGAGACCGTCCGGCACGGTCGTGTAGCTCCCTGGGCCGGAGGTGAACCACCAGAAGGCTCCGCCGCCGAGTGCGGCGAGGAGGAGCAGGATCGCGACGATCCACCCGACGAGCCTCCGACGCCGGCGCTTCGTCGGCGCGGACGTGTCGAGCGCCACGGTGCTCGTCGTCGGTGCCTCGTCCGTCGGGGCCGGTACCGCTACAGGTGACTCGGTCGAACCCTTGATGAGCGAGCGCGCTGTCCCGAGCGGGAGCGCGATCGTGGAGCCCGAGGCTCCGACGTTCAGAGCCTGGGTCGCGTTGTCCGGTGCGACGGTCCGGGTGGTGCTCGTCTCGTCTGCCTCGCCCGGTTCTGTGGCGGGCGCGGTATCGAACGTCTCGTCGCTCGGCTCGATCTCGGAGAGGTCCGGGAGGGCGACCGCTGCGTCGTCGGCGGGGTGGAGCTCCTCCTCGACGAGGTCCTCGTCGACGGGGGTGCCTTCGGCGAGAAAGACGACCGGCGGTGGAGGATCGGCGCGGCGGGCGACGAGTGCCTCCGGCAGCGCGGCGCGCACCGTGCGCAGGAGGGCCAGTGCGGCGGGCGCGTCGGCGGGCCGGTCGTCGGGCTCGCGCGACGCCATCGCGCACACGAGCTGGTCCAGCTCGGCGGGCAACCAGTCGACGAGCTCCGACGGACGGGGAATGTCGTTGTTGACGTGGAGGAAGGCGACCTGGATCGGGGTCGAGCCGATGAACGGCTGCCGGCCGGTGAGCATCTCGTAGAGCATGACGCCGACGGCATAGACGTCTGTCCGGGTGTCGCACGCACCGGTCGAGATGAGCTCGGGGCCGAGGTAGGCGACCGTGCCGAGGATGGTGCCCGTGGTCGTCGAGGTCACCTCGGTCACTGCGCGGGCGAGGCCGAAGTCGGCGACCTTCACCCGGCCGTCTGTCGCGAGGAGTACGTTCTCGGGCTTGATGTCGCGGTGGACGAGGTTCTTGCGGTGCGCGGCAGCGAGGGCGTCGAGCACGTCGTCGATGATCGACAGGCTCTCACCGACGGTGAAGGGTCCGTCGTCGTGCAGACGTCGACGCAGGTT
The DNA here is from genome assembly GCF_040012415.1 of Sanguibacter sp. 25GB23B1. Classification (NCBI taxonomy): domain Bacteria; kingdom Bacillati; phylum Actinomycetota; class Actinomycetes; order Micrococcales; family Sanguibacteraceae; genus Sanguibacter; species Sanguibacter sp. 25GB23B1. The sequence goes on along the minus strand of NZ_JBDYKL010000008.1, from coordinate 4,900 downwards.
GCTGCCGTCGACGTACTCCATCGTCAGGTAGCTCGTCTCGCCGTCGACCCCCTGGTCGTAGACCGCGACGAGACCCGGGTGCGTCAGGCGCGCGGCGGCGCGCGCTTCCCGGCGGAACCGCGAGACGAAGTCTGCGCCGGTCGCGCCGTCGGCGAGGTGGGAGTGCATGACCTTGAGCGCGACCTCGCGATCGAGGCGACGGTCCGTCGCGAGGTACACCGTGGCCATGCCTCCGCGCGCGATGCGCGAGACGATCTTGTACCGCCCGTCGACCAGCTGGCCGACGAGGGAATCAGAGAGGATGGTTGCCACGCGACGATTCTAGAGGGCGGTCCCGCGGGAATCGGGGACGTCGCCGACAGGGAGCCGTGGTGTTGGTGTGGGGATTCCGGGCACGACGTGCGTGGTCATGGCTGCTGCGTCGCGAGCGTCTGGACATTCGCGACATATCGTCGCGTGTCGTCGAACATCCCGTACTTCCGTACGGACGTCTGGCCCTGGTAGTACCCGGCGATCGCGGTGTCCAGCGACGGGCTCGTCTCGATGAGCCGGGCGAGGATCGCGACCCCTGCCGTGACGTTGTCCCGCGGATCCAGCAGGTTGAGATCGCGCCCCACGAGCCCGGAAGCCCACTCGCCCGACGTCGGGATCACCTGCATCGTGCCGATCGCGTTGGCCGGGGACACCGCGCGCTGGTCGAACCCGGACTCCTGGAGCGCAACGGCCTGGGCGAGCCGTGGGTCCACACCGTGCGCGACGGCGGTGTCCCGGACGATCTGGCGCATCTCGTCCTTCGACGGCACGGAGATCGACAGGAGTGCCGCCTTGTTGGAGTTCGCTGCGGAGACGACGTCGCTCGCATAGGTGCGCCCGGCGAACGTGTCACCCACGAGCTGCTGCGCGGGTGGGGTCGGCGCGGCACCCGCGGGTGCGGCGCCGGCGGGGATGGACAGCGTCTGCCCGATCCGTATGGTCGCCCGCGAGTCCAGCCCGTTGGCTGCGACGATGCTGGCCTCGGTCACCGCGAAGCGGACAGCGAGAGACGAGACCGTGTCACCTGCGGACACCCGGTGCGCAGCACCGCCGACAGGGAGCGCCGGAGCCGGAGCGCCTGCCGGGGACAAGACCGGGACGACGCCCGCGGACGGGATGACGAGGCGCTGGCCCTCGCGGATGCGGTACTGCTCGTCCAACCCGTTGGCGGCGCGGATCGATGTCGCCGGCGTGCCGGTCCGCTGCGCGATGTGGCTGACCGTGTCGCCCTTCTCGACCTCGTACGTCTCGTCGGCAGATGCCGATGACGCGCTCGCGGCGATGGATGCCGCGGCCAGCGCGAGCCCGGTCGTGCCGTACCGGACGGCGTACCGCCCCAGCGTGCGTGAGAGAGACCGCGAGGGCGACAGGTTGTCGGCGACAGCCGCGCGGACCGGTGCGGCCGAGACGGCGGCTGTGCTTCGGGGTGCAGGCATGGTCGCTTCCGATCTGTCGAACGTGCATCACGAGACCGAGGTCGCGGCCGTCGTCGTGACTGCTGGTACGTCTGTGACGGCGGAGACTGATGGGGCTGCTGTGACGACGTGGGACTGCTGGTGCTGGCGAGGCAGATGTGACTGATGGTCCCTCGACCGTAGGCGACGATCGAGCATCAGGGAAGTGGGGGGAGGGACGGGGAGCCGTAGGCTGTGTCGGTGACCTCAACAGATCCGACACCCCAGCCCGACCCCGCCGACGTCCCCGAGGTCCCTGACACCTCGCACATCGAGGCTCTCGTCGGCGAGTGGCTCTCCGTCCCCGCGGTCGCCGAGCTCCTCGGCACGGCCGTCACCTCGGTCCGCAGTGCGCTGAGCGACCGTCGCATCGTCGGGATGAAGCGCGGGGAGCGCCGCATCTTCTCGGTGCCCGCGAGCTTCCTCGTGCCGAAGCACCTCTCGAACCCGGCGAACGTCAAGCCGGTCACCGTCCCGGAGGGCACCGCTGAGCAGATCATCATCCTGCCGTCGCTCCAGGGCACGATCATCATGCTCTCCGACTCCGGTCTGACCGACGCCGAGATCCTCGAGTGGCTCTTCTCGGAGGAGGCGATGCTCGGCCAGACGCCCGTCGCTGCGCTCCTCGCGGGCCGCAAGAGCGCAGTGCGCCGCGCCGCGCAGGCCGTCGCCTGAGGAAGGCTCGACCGGGTCTCAGGCCGCTCGCGCCACCGCGGCCAGAGCCAGCTCCCTGAGCGTCGGCTCGGCCGACGGGTCGAGGCGCGCGCTCCCCAGGGCGCTGAACGCCTCGTCCGTGAGACGAGCGATGCGCTCCTCGATCTCCTCGACCGCCCCGGACGCCGTGATCGTCGACTGGAGGTCCGCGACCTCGTGGTCGGTGAGATCTGCCCGCCCGAGAGCCGCCGTGAGCGTCCTCCGGGTCGAGGCGTCGACCGCGCGCATGGTGTGGACGAGCAGGAGAGTGCGCTTGCCCTCACGGAGGTCGTCGCCCGCCGGCTTGCCCGTGACGGCCGGGTCTCCGAAGACGCCGAGGAGGTCGTCTCGCAGCTGGAACGCCTCACCGAGGGGGAGGCCGACGGCCGAGGCGAGCGCGAGCTCGTCCGCGTCCCGACCAGCCAGCGTGGCACCGAGCACGATCGGGCACTCGACGCTGTACCGAGCCGACTTCGAGCGGATGACCTCGAGCGCGCGTCGCTCGTCCGCAGCGAACTCCTGGTCCCACGGAAGCATCTGCGCATGCATGTCGAGGTACTGACCGACCGTGACCTCGGTACGCATCCGGGCGAACGTGGCACGCGCGGACCGCCGCACCTCCCGAGGGAGCCCGGACGTCGCGGCGAGGAGCTCGCTCTCGCTCGCGATGAGGCTGAGGTCCCCGAGGAGGATCGCGCTGGAGAGCCCGAACTGCGCGGCGTCCCCGGTCCACCCGGCCTCGCGGTGCCGCCGGGCGAACGCCCGGTGCGCGGTCGCTTGCCCTCGACGCGTGTCGGAGTTGTCCATGACGTCGTCGTGGAACAGGGCAGCAGCCTGGAAGAGCTCGAGCGCCGCGCCGACGCCCACCGCGTTCGCCCGCTCCGGTCCGTCGGGGGAGCCACCGTGCGCCCGCCAGGACCAGTAGCAGAAGGCGGCTCGGAGCCGCTTGCCTCCGCCGAGGATCGCCCGCCAGGCGTCGACGAGCGGGGCCGCGTCGTGGCTGATCTCGTCCAGCACCGCAGCCTCGTCGGCAAGGATGACCCGGAGACGGGCATCGACGGCGGAGCGCAGGCCCTCGCGATCGACGAGGGCAGGAGTGTCGGCAGGCATGGCCCGAGCCTAGAGGTCGCGACGCGCGAGCGCTGATCTCGTCCGAGACATCCCTCGTCCGTGACCTGGCGTGGGATGGCACGGGAAGAGCCTGCCCACAAGGATGACTGCGCTCGTCTGCTCCCCAGGGTGACCGTGCGCCGCGCACCACGTGCTCCCGTCCACCACAGAGTCGTGCCCATGACGACGACCTTGCGCATCCGAGAACCTCAAGAGCTGTTGGCCCTCATCCCGTACCAGCTCGGCTTCCGTCCGCAGAGCAGCGCAGTCGTCGTGAGCCTGCGCGGCAGCCGACGGCGCGTCGGGCTCGTCGCGCGGGTCGACCTCGCGGACCTCCGCGACGAGGACGACGGTCGCCAGCTCGCCCGAGAGCTCGTCTCCCACGTCGCGGCGGACGGCGGCAGGTCGGCGGTGCTCGTCCTGTACACCGAGGCGCCGAGCGCCGAGGCGGGGCGCGAGGACGACGACGTCTGGGAGGCCGCCCGCACGGTCCAGGACGCAGCAGCGCCCTTCCTCGACGCCGTGGACGTGTGGGTGGTCACGGCAACCGGGTACTTCGCGCTCGAGTGCGCCGACCGGCACTGCTGCCCGGCCGGCGGTCGTCCGCTCGACGATCTCGCCGCGACCGTGACGAGCGCGCACATGGTTCTCGCCGGAGCATTGGTGGTGTCGAGCCGCGACGAGCTGGCGAGAGTCCCGCGCGCACCCGAGCCCGACCGGCGTCGGGCGAACGCCGCCGCGAACCGGTGGCGCGCCCGCCGTCGCGCGGCCACCACCGCGGCAAGGGTGCACGCGTGGCGCAGGGACGGTCTCGCCACCTGGCGCGACGCTCTGGACGGCCACGCTCGTGGCCTCCGGCCGGACGCCCCCGCGCTGGGCCGGATAGAGGCCGCCCTCGAGGACACCGTCGTGCGGGACGCCGTGCTCATGACGCTCGTGCCCGGGGTGGGGGACCTCGCCGAGGTGCTCGTCGACGCGATGGACCTGCCCGGCGCAGCCGGGGACGGACCAGGCGCACACGGGGCGGTGGATACCCGCGTCGGGGCAGCGATCGCCTCGATCGTCGAACCCGACGTCGGCATCCGGCCGGACGAAAGTGTCACGACCTCGGCGACCGCGGTTCTCGAGGCGGTGATCGGGCACGGGCGCCGCTACCGCCAGGCGCCGGCGCTCACCCTCCTCGCGCTGCTCACCTGGTGGCGCGGAGGCGGCGCGCGGGCGGGCGCTCTCCTCGATCGTGCGCTCGGCTGCGACCCGGGGTACCGGCTCGCGCTGCTCGTGGCGCGGGCGCTCGCGGCGGGGATGCCGCCGGGGTGGGTGCGCACCGGCGACGACGGCCGTGGCGCGATCTGACGCGACCCGCCCGTGTCGGGTAGTTTCAGATCGGGCGACGGCCGGACGGCCGCGCCACACCGAGCGTCGGAGGACTGATGACAGTCGTCGTGGGATATCTCGCCACACCTGAAGGACGCGAGGGGCTGAGCTCCGCCGTGGTCGAGGCACGGCGGCGTGGGACTGATCTCGTCGTGGTCGTGAGCGAGAAGGGTCGGCCGGCGACGGCGATGAGGTCCTCGGAGACGTCGTGACGCTCGTCGAGCACGCGGCTGTCT